>JABIQT010000364.1 GCA_018667995.1 Candidatus Latescibacterota bacterium | reverse complement strand
CTTTGCTCGATGCGCATTTCCCTACACTCATTCACTCGGCCGCGAGACTGGATGAAGGTTCGGACGTTCTTGGCTATGACACTCCGAGATCCACGGACCATCATTGGGGACCGAGAATTCAGCTGTTTCTGTCCGATACCGATTACCCCTTGGTAAAGGGTGAGGTGGACTGTCTGCTGCGCGCGAAGTTACCGGTACAGATCTTGGGGTATCCGACGAATTTCTCCGCCCTGGAGATAGATGGCGGCTGGATGTCCCAGATCGAGTCGGGGCCTGTGAATCATGCTGTCATGATCCAGACATTGTCTTCCTTCAGTGAACGCTATCTCAATCTTGCGGCATATCAAATTCCGTCTATCTCAGAATGGCTCACTACACCTTCACAATGTCTCAGAACTGTCGCTTCAGGGCGCATTTTTCATGATGGGCTTAGGACCATTGGCCCGTTTCGAGAACGGCTGAGCTACTATCCAGACGACATATGGTTATATCTGCTTGCCTCTCAATGGCGGAGAATCTGCCAAGAAGAGCCCTTTGTTGGCAGGACAGGAGATGTTGGTGATGAAATCGGGTCACGCATTATCGCGGCTCGATTGGTAGTGGACATAATGAATCTGTGTTTTCTGATGGAACGCACCCATCCACCGTACATAAAGTGGCTGGGAACTGCCTTTAAAGAATTGAAATGTGCCAGGAATCTCGAACCGATTCTAGGCCGGATCCTGGATGCTGACCACTGGCAAAGAAGGGAATCGGAGCTCACGACTGCTTATTCATTGGTGGCTACGCTTCATAATGAACTGGGAATAACGGAGGCTCAACCCACGAAGGTGTCATCGTTTCACGATAGACCGTACCTGGTTATCCATGCTGATCGGTTCTGCGAGGCCATAAGGAAGACCATCGTTTCAGATGAAATTAGAGACCTGCCTCCATATTTGGGCAGCATCGATCAGTATGTAGACTCTACGGACGTGCTCTCGTCCTCAGAAAACCGAACTCAGTTTCGGACAATCTATAGTTAGTAGGATTTCGGATACTAATAACCCCATCAGAACTACGGACTATGCCACACTATTTTCGTGTCCTTGCATACGTAAAGCCCTATTGGCGATTCATGGCCGGTGCAGCTGGATGCATGATTGTTTTTGCCGTCATGAGCAGCATGACGGTCTGGATCGCACTTCCGCTACTCCAGACGCTCTTCGGCGCGGACGATCTGCAGACCTCTGCCGCAGTGGCGGCTACGCCGGCGGAGAGACTTCAAGAATCGACGGGATTGACCGGTCTCCGAGAATCTCTCAAGCAGATGACCAATGATATTATCGTCGGTGATTCCAAAATGGAGACTCTCGAGACGCTCTGCCTGGTCATCTTCATCGTGCTGGTCATGAAGAACATCAGCGGTTATCTGCAAGCCTACCTCATGGCCTTTGCGGAGAATGGTGTGATAAAGGATCTGAGGAACGCACTATATCGTCACTTGCATCGTCTTTCACTGGCCTACTTTCACAGGGAGCGGACCGGGGAATTGATCTCACGTGTTACTTACGATGTTATGCAGATCAATGGTGCCGTGTCGGCGGCCTTCGGAACTTTGATAAAGGAACCCTTACTGGTCCTGTTGCACCTTGTTATTATCGTGATCTTGAGTTGGCAGCTTACCCTGGCTACGTTTGTGTTGCTGCCCTTCAGCCTGGTAGCCATAGGGCTGGTGGGACGAAGACTGCGCCGGAGCAGTACGGTTTCTCAAGAATCCATGGCCGACCTGACCTCTACGCTACAGGAGACTGTCTCAGGAATCCGTGTTGTAAAAGCCTTTGCCATGGAGTCATTTGAAACTGCTAAGTTTGTAAAGCAGACAGAGCACTATTTCCGGACCCTTCTGCGCATGACGCGCATCCGAAATCTGGCCAGCCCTGTGACGGAGATACTCGGTGGAGTGGTGGGACTCGCCGTTCTCTGGTATGGGGGAACAAAGGTCATATCGGGTACTCTGCTAGCCCCAGAGGATTTCTTGACATTTCTCCTTGCCATGTTTTCCATGCTAAAACCCCTTAAGGAATTGGGCCAAGTCAACAATAGGATACAGGAAGGAATGGCGGCGGCAGACCGGGTATTCTCGATTCTGGATACCTCGCCGGACGTGGTCGATGCGACGGATGCTGTCTCCATAGACGGTGTCCGGAAAGATATTCACTTCGACCATGTATCTTTTCGATACGACGAGGGATCACAGGTGCTACATGACATCAATCTGACAGTTCCGGCTGGGGACGTGGTGGCGGTGGTGGGCCCCAGTGGTGGTGGAAAATCCACACTCGTGGATCTTGTAGCACGATTCTATGATCCGACCCATGGCGCCATTTTGATAGACGGTACGGATCTGCGATCGCTTACCCTGTCCTCTGTGCGGGGTAACATGGGAATTGTCACCCAGGAAGTCATCTTGTTCAATGACACCGTTAGGAATAACATAGCCTACGGAATGGACGAAATCCCACTCGAGCAGGTAGTGGCCGCGGCCGTCGCTGCCAATGCCGACACTTTTGTTCAACAACTGGATAGTGGATACGACACGCTCTTGGGCGAACGGGGTGTCCGCCTCTCCGGAGGACAGAGACAAAGAATTGCCATTGCCCGTGCGATTCTCAAGGACCCCGAGATACTCATATTTGATGAGGCAACATCGGCACTGGATACCGAATCCGAGCTTCTGGTGCAGGAGGCCATAGATAGATTGATGAAGGGCCGAACTGCCTTCGTTATAGCGCACAGACTATCAACTATTCAGAATGCGGACCGCGTGGTTGTTGTTGACGATGGCCGCATCGTACAGTCGGGCACCCATGCCATTCTCTTACGGGAGCCTGGGCTGTATCGCAAACTTCATGATCTTCAATTCCAGGATGAGGCCCCAGATGCAAGGGGCAAGTGAGGGGCCGGTGTGGTATCGCCTCGAGAAGAAACTGAAAACGTGGGCTATTCAACAGCTCGCCCGTCGTGCGCAGCGAAAAGCCGTAAATGTGGAACATGTCGACTGGTCTAATATTCGTCGGATTTTGGTGGTCAGGCAACATGACCAGTTCGGCGACTTCCTGTTGACCACACCGGCGATTTACGCTCTCAGGCGTCAGTTTCCAAAGTCTTTCATCAGTCTGGTCGTTCGCCCCTACCTCTACCCAGTCGCCCAGAATAACCCAGATGTAGACGAAGTCTTGGTTTTCCGTTCGGCCGGATTTCTGCGTGGAATGATACGTCGCTTCGATTTGGCTATTGTATTCAACACGGTATCCCACTCACTGTCGAGCGATCTCATTGCAAGATTATCCAGGGCCTCCTTGGTGTTGGGACCAGAGACTCCCACATTTGACCATTGTGCCACGAACCCCTTCTATACGCTAGTTTCACCAGTTGATTCGGCCGTTAAGCACCAGATCCAGCGTAATTTGGACGTCGTCCGGCACATCGGAGCGAACACGAGTGAAACAGACTATCGATTCACGTTGAAGGATGCGGAGCATCGTTCTGCTGCTCACATGCTCTCGGAGCACGGCGGAGATCGTATCGGTCGTATGGTGGCCGTGCATTTTGGTACAGGCGATGTTCGAAAGAGATATCCGATTTCGATGCTCGCCGATGTATGCAACGGCATCGCCCGTCGTGGCCAACACCGCATTCTGTTGTTTCAGGCTCCGGGGGAAATTGAGTTAAGAAACGAGCTGTTGTTGCAACTTGAACCGCAGCCGATAAGTGCCCCAGCGATGTCCCTACGCCAAGTTGCCGTTATTATGAAGAATGCAGATCTTCTCATCTGCAATGACACTGGAGTTCTTCACCTTTCGGCCGCAGTGGGCACACCTAGCTTATCCTTTCATGCTACGAGCGACCCGGCAGTCTGGAAACCACCCGCGAGTAGGCATGTGGCGCTGTACGCATCCGATGGTGAGATATCGTCGATTCCCGTGAAGAAAGCCCTTTCTGAGGCCCTGCATCTATTGGAAAAGGGTGAATTGGATTCTCCCTGATTATCATGCGTATCCTAATACAGAGTTTTGGCAGCTATGGAGATGTTTTTCCTTTTATTGCCCTCGGACGTGAGCTAAACGCCAGGGGGCATGAAGTGTTGATGTTTGTAAATCAACGCTTTGAGCATATTACCCGCGAGGCGGGACTCACATTTGTTCAAGTGGGCACTGCTGACGAGTATGAACGGTTCCTGGAAGACCCCCATATGTGGTCAGAGCGCCGTAGTCTGAAGCATCTGCTCAGGGTTCTCGCCCAGCATCTTCCCAAGGCGTACAAAGCCACAATTCCGCATGTTCTCCCGGGAAGAACGGCAGTAATCGGATCAACCTTGGCCTTCTCTGCCAGACTCGTACAGGAAAGCCTGAAGGTCCCTGGTATCACGGTGCACCTGGCGCCATCTATCTTTAGATCTGTACATAGAGTACCGAAACTCCCCGGCGTGATTATGCCCGATTGGTTGCCCACGTTCATGAAGCAGGGCTTATACTGGCTTGGAGATAAGTATCTGGTAGATCCACTCATTGTCGGAGCCTTGAATGGCTTTCGCGCTGAACTGCAACTCCCACCAGTATCTCGCGTCTTTGATCGATGGATACATGCGCCCGAATTGGTAATTGGACCATTTCCCCAATGGTACGGAGATCCGCAACTTGATTGGCCGGAGCAGGTGAGATGCACTGGTTTTCCCCTATACGATTCAGTGCAAGACGGTGTTTCACCTTCCCTTCGGAATTTCATTGATGCCGGTTCGAGGCCGATTGTGTTTACAGCCGGTACGGCCATGAAACATGGGGCCGATTTTTTCCAAACCACAGTTGCCGTGTGTCGTCAGCTGGAAAGGCGAGGGATTCTGCTAACGTCATATCCCGAACAGGTACCGCAGGTTCTCGAAGCGGATATTCACTACGCCCCATACGCCCCGTTTTCGTCACTCCTGCCCCACTGCGATGCCCTTGTGCACCATGGCGGAATTGGCACCACAAGCCAGGCACTGAAGGCGGGGATTCCCCAGCTAATCCGTCCCTGCGCCTATGATCAGTTCGACAACGCGGACCGAATAGTGTCATTGGGAGTGGGTAGGGTACTTACGCGATCAGAATATCAGATCGATCGTGTCTGCGAGACTCTTAGGGACCTGCTCATGAATCCCACTGTACATGCGTTTTGCCGATCGGTCTCAGAGCGCTTCGAGAATAGAAATCCCGTGATTGAGACCTGCGATTTGATCGAAGACTACGTGCTCCGTTGACCGGATAGCGGAGCCCTGGACCGCCAATATGCTTGACAACCAGCGCATCTCAAGGTAAAATCCACATTCGCTCTTATAGTGTAAGATTACCGTCATACTGCCTGATTACAGGTTAGTAAGCCAACCCCCCTGATACACATGAGTTCCATACTTGACCTGGGATGCGGTCCCTTCGGAAAGATCGACGGATCGATCGGACTCGATATTCTCAGCGCGCCTCACGTAGACGTCGTCCATGATCTTGATGTGTATCCTTATCCTTTTGAAGATAACACCTTTGATCAGATAGAGATGTCACACATTATTGAGCACATATTGCAGCCGGCAAAAGCCATGGAAGAGATTCATAGAATGTCTCGTCCCGATGCGCTCGTACACATCGTAACACCGCACTACACCTCGCAGCTCTCCTACGGTGATCTGACCCACTACCACCATTTCGGACACGTCACATTTACGCATATGTGTAATTCTGGGAAGTTTCGGCTGGAACGGAGTCGCATCATCTTCACTGATTTCTTTCGAGTTCTCGGTGTGAGTCTTCTGGCTAACTGGTTCCCACGGAGATGGGAAAAGTACGCCAGCTTTGTTTTTCCCGGTATGTACGTTGAGGTCGACCTCCGTGTAGTGAAAGACAAGGGAGAGATGTCGTGAATTCAGCTGAAGCCGGAGCGCAGTCGACGATATCTGCCCGGGCCGCATCCCTTGACCGGTATTGGAACTCGAATATCCGGATCATGGTGGTATTATTGATGATCTGGGCTGCTGCGGGATTGGGCTGCGGTGTACTTATTGCCGACTGGCTGAATCTGTTCACGATTCCCGGCACTGGATTCCCGCTCGGGTTCTGGTTTGCTCAACAGGCCAGCATCGCGGTGTTCGTCCTGCTTATTCTGGTCTACTGCATTCTGATGAATCGGCTGGATAGAAAACACCATAGGGAGCTGGTTGCCCTTGACGCCGGTGTGTCTCTCCCTGTCGAGTCTGCCCCAGAAATGGATACCCCTTAGCATGAGTGTACAACAGTGGACGTATCTATTCGTTACGGTCTCCTTCAGCCTCTATCTGTTCATCGCATGGCGGAGTCGCGTCAAGGATACCTCTGGATTCTAT
>JABIQT010000365.1 GCA_018667995.1 Candidatus Latescibacterota bacterium | reverse complement strand
CTCTCAAGATAAAGATCCGGCTTTTCGCATATTCCCTCTTGCCGACGTTTATGCGCCCACCACGTCCATGGAAAATCGTCCAAATGCCCCGGGTGCCCAGCCGTAGCCTCTGAGGATTCAGAGCATGAGACTATCAGACGCACCGGGATTGCTGCTCCATTGCAGGCTCTACACTTGGGCTGCTGTCCAGTTTTTGAAACAAAGCGATCATGCTCTTCCTTGCCCAGGCGGTTACAGTCCCTGCACTGAAGCCACCTAGGAAAACGGTATGCGGGAATATGCGGGTCAACGCCTAAACTGATGAAGAATTTTTCTTTACCGTCTCGCTCTTTTGGTATTTCAGGTGCACCACGGAAACAGGTTTTACCCAGATTCTTTTCAAGCTGCGGCTCCCGGATTACCGGCAGGCCTTTAGCATCCCAGAAATCAAGCCCTGCGATCATTACAGATTCGAGGGATGTCCCGCGCACTCGAAGCTCAAGTATTCCACCGACTCCACCTGTAGCTAGCAGCATCGAACGTCCAATTTTCCCGAAATCACTGTCAGACATGGTGGGCTCTCTTGTTAACTATCGCAACTAACGCCTCAAAGATACAACCGGAACAGGAGGATCAACATCCCTCATACTTAACGGAATAATCCGGCCATATCCCCGATTGTTGCTACCATCGGATCGCTGAAGGATGGTATCACCCCGTGGCTCTTCGTCCGAAGGTTCGAGCCAGTAAAGACTTTTGTCCATCTTCACACAATGCTCAGCCTGCTGAATAATCTCATCGATAAATTCCTCAAACTCGCCCAGTGTCGCTTTGAGCGCGTCCGGCTCAACCGAAGTAACCCGATCCCGCAACTTATCCTTTATGGACTGAACAAGAGCATGCTCTGCCGTATTGGAGTACTTCAGGTTGGCTATCCGTGTCAGGTCCAGCTTGTTGCTCCGGAAATATTCTGAGCCGCGCATCATTGCTACCAGTGCGGCAGTCAAAGCGCGCTCCCTGGCACGGGCAGCGAAAGGGGTTACGCTGACCGCTTCAACGTACCGATAAAATGTCTCGTGATATCCAGTGAATCGTTCATAGTGGGAGCGGTCTCTTGGGCGGGTCCAGTTATATATTGTGACAACCAACCCCGCGCTGCCTGCTCTCCGGCCGATCCGACTGGTAGCCTGAATGCATTCAGAGGTCGTTTTGGGCTGACCGTTGACTACCATGAGACCAAGCCGGTCAATGTCGACGCCTACCGAAATCATGTTCGACGCCAGTACGAGGTCTAGCGGCTCGGAGCTATCATTTTCACCATGCAACTCAACTTCTAGTTGTGAGAAAATACTCTTGATGTCTTCACTTTGCAGCTGGCTGGTTAATTCAACAATGTATGTCAGTATTCTTTTCCTTTCGCCTGCTTCCAGCGGCAACTGATCGAGCAACCTTTGCACATCGTCCTCGGCCAGTGCGTGGGCTCCGCCAAGCTCACGCAGACTGTTGAAATAGGCGACAACAGTATGAAAGGGATCTCTTTCTTCCTTGTCGCTGATACGCTGAGGCAGTTGTGCGAGAAGCGCCAAGACCACCGACAGCGTGTGTTTTGGTGATTTGCCCTGTGCGTGTATGCCAAGGTATAGCCGCCCCGGATTATCTGTATCTGTCCGATAGAAAAATGAGTCGCTTATGGAGATGCCGTTTGGGGGAAACTGCATAAGGGATTTGCGATAAAGGCAACGGATCTGATGATCTGCCTGCCGTATCGTTGCCGTCGATCCGACCAGTTTCGGAAGAGATCCATCAGCGTTGGTAGCGAGGAACTCTGTGGCCATTTCAAAAAGGGCTGCCACCGTCCCCAGCGCATCATTGATGAGATGAAGCTCGTCCTGGATGATCAGATCCGGGGGATCATGTTTCGTGTCGCGGCCGAGGATCTTGGACATATCAGGCACACTTGAAAGCTGAGCCAGCTTGTCTATGGTCGCGATAACAAAAGTCGGTGGCGATTCATAAATCGCCTCATCGACGACAACAATCGGGAGGCCATCACTGAAGTCACAATCGCTTTTGGGGCATGGGGTTATGATCGTGCGGTTTTCGAGGTCAACGCTTATACGTCTTTCTTCTAATCT
>JABIQT010000422.1 GCA_018667995.1 Candidatus Latescibacterota bacterium | reverse complement strand
ACTATAAAGGGACGCCATTTCACTTACCGGACTTTGTGGATCCTGATACAGGCTTCATAGTCAAGAAGTCGTGGAGGGGGCAAACCATAAACGCCATGGAGTTGCCCGGGCTCTGGAATGGAAGCATGTCCCGATGGATTACGATCTTCGCGGAAGTTCCAATGGCCACATTTAGTCCTGTAAAAAGGATAGAAGATCTTCTCAAACCCGCACATCGAACGCATTCAGAGCATAGCACTCAATTATGATTGACATTGTACAACGCTTTAGAGACAGCTCCATCACACGCAAACTGACGCTGATTATAGTGCTCACCAGTTTCATCGTCCTTTTTCTGGCCAGCCTGGCTTTCGTGGGATATGAATTAATCGGCCACCAGAGTGCGATGGTAAGAAGTCTCAGCGTTCAGGCTGAAATCATTGGCAACAACAGTGTGGGAGCACTCGTCTTTAATGACGCGGAGTCTGCGTCGCAGACTTTATCGGCACTCCGAGCAGAAGAAACCATCGATATGGCCCTGGTGCTGGATCCGAGCGGGGAGGTGCTGGCAAGGTATCAGCGCCGGGGTATTGTGACAGACCCTCTCGCCCCTATACCGACAGCAGATGGACACCAATTTGGTGATGAGCACCTCCATCTCTATCATGGCGTAGCCTCGGATGGACAGCGGATCGGACAGATTTACATCCAGGCCAGTCTGCGGAATATGTACGCCCGCCTGTATCGATATATGGGGATTGCAGGTGTGGTAATGATATTCTCGACGCTCGTCGCATTGGCCTTATCCTCCCAACTCCGCCGAGTTATTACAGAACCGGTCCTTTATCTTGCCGACGTGGCCAGCCATGTATCCAAGAATAAGAACTTTGCGGTCCGCGCAGTTAACCCTTGTAGTGATGAAATAGGCCTCTTGATCGATCGCTTCAATGAGATGCTTGAACAAATCCAGGAGCGTGACAGTGAACTCCAGAAAGCCCATGCCGAACTGGAGGAGCGCGTTCGTGGCCGTACGGCAGAACTTCGCTATGAAATTAACGAGCGATCTCGGGCGGAGCGGGAACTACAGCTTTCCAAGGAACTTGCTGAGGCAGCCAGTCAGGCCAAGAGTGAATTCCTGGCGAACATGAGTCACGAAATCCGAACCCCTCTAAACGCCATAATCGGTATGACAGAACTCTCGTTGGACACCGACCTTAACGACGAGCAGCGACAGTTTCTCGACGTGGTCCAATCTTCTTCCGTCGTCCTTCTCCGTGTTATCAACGACATCCTTGATTTCTCCAAGATTGAAGCTGGGCAGCTTGAATTGGAATCTGCCAACTTCAATCTCCAAGAAGTTGTGGAAGGTGTGGTAGAAATAGTTGGAAGCAGGGCTCGAAATAAGGGATTGGAACTCTTGACCTACGTAGATCCTTCCTTACCGAAGACGTTGGTAGGTGACTCCACTCGGTTAGGGCAGATTCTCATGAATCTATCGGGGAATGCCGTTAAATTTACCGAAGAGGGTGAAGTCGCCATTAAAGTCGTGCCGATGACTCCTGTTGAAAGACAGGACGCGTCAGACCAGCGAATCGAATTGCACTTTATGGTCTCCGATACCGGGATAGGCATTTCGCAACCCGACCAGGACCGCATTTTCGGTAAATTCGAGCAGGCGGACGGATCCATTACGCGACGATATGGCGGTACTGGTCTCGGTCTAAGTATATCCCAGTCTCTCATCGAACTTATGGACGGGAAGATCTGGCTCGAAAGCGAAGCAGGTAAAGGCAGCATATTCCATTTTACAGCTTCCATTCCTATAGCTGAGGCGCGTGATCAGGCGACGGTGACGCCCGTAATGGACTTCGACAACGTCTCGGCACTCGTAGTTGATGACAACAGCACCAACCGGTTTATCATTCACAAGACGCTCAATGCCTGGGGCATTCACGTGGAAGAGGCTTCAGGCGGGCATGAAGCGTTGAGCATACTGCGGTCGTCTCCCCACTTTCAAATCGTCATTCTGGATCACCACATGCCAGAAATGGACGGTACGACAGTAGCACGCCTGATAAAGGAAGAACTGAAACTCTATGAAATGCCGGTCATCATGTTATCGTCCGCCGGCGATCTTACAGAGGCTATGTCAACCGAACTGGGCATCGCTTCCATGATGACAAAGCCAGTGCGACAATCGAAGCTATTCAATGTGCTGGTTAAGGCACTACAATCCGATCCGGAAGAGCCAAAGGTAGAGATTCCAAACATCGCGCCTTCAACGGAGCCCGACGGAAAATGGCGGCACCGAATCCTTGTAGCCGAAGACAATCCGGACAACCAGTTACTCGCTCGACGTATTCTCGAACAAGCCGGATTCGCCGTGGATCTGGCGGAGGACGGAAAGCAGGCCGCCGACATGGTAGAGGAATTCCACTATGACATCATTTTGATGGATGTACAGATGCCCGTCATGGATGGCTTCGCAGCCACTGAAACTATCAGGGCCCGCGAGAAAGCACAGGGGAGTTCCAGAACGCCCATTATTGCGCTCACGGCCCACGCAATGGAAGGATATCGGGAGCAATGCCTCGCGCAGGATATGGACGACTACATGACGAAGCCCATCAAAAAGAAGCTACTACTCAAACTGATTGACCAGTGGATCGATAACAGTGCGCTCGTACTTGTAGTGGACGACACAGACGACAACAGATTACTTATTGAGCACTTTGTGGGAAAAGAGCCAGGCTACACGCTCGAATTCGCGCGAAACGGGCAGGAAGCTGTCGATGCGGTCAGTAAACGAAGGCCCGCACTCATACTAATGGATATGGAAATGCCGGTGATGGATGGCTACACCGCCACGCGACACATTCGGGCCATGGAGGGTTTCTCGGACTTACCTATCATCGCCCTCACGGCCCATCAAGGCGCAAAAGAGACGGAAATCTGCATGGAGGCTGGCTGCACCGCTCATCTGTCGAAACCATTCAACAAGCAGATATTGCTCGAGATGATCCGGTCCCACGCGCGGCCCGACATCTCGGTGACTTCGTAATGAATTCAAGGGGGTGGTTATTATTGCCCGGGAGACTTTAGAGATCACCAGTGACGTGGCGGAATTAGCCACCATTCGAGGCTTCCTGCGGTCCTTCGCTACGGACAGGGATGCCGATAAACTGAACGAAGAAGAGATGGCCCAGCTGGAATTGGCGGTAAATGAGGCTGCGGCAAACGTGATGAAACATGCCTATATGGGAAGGACCGATCGGCCTCTTCGCGTAGAGATGTCCTCAGACGATAAAGCGGTCACTGTCTGCCTCATTCACAAAGGGGAGACATTCGAACGTCGGGATGTCCCTCCACCTTCCTTTGATGGGTCGAGGGACAATGGATTTGGCGTCTACCTGATCGAAAATTGCGTCGACACCGTGGAATACTCGGAAAATAGTGCAGGAGAGCAGTGCGTAAACTTGACGAAGTTCTTTTCATCAAATTGAACATAGGTTGAAGGCATCACATAAGGAGAAATTCCATGGATCTTAGCGCAGAAACATCAGGCGATATCAGCATTGTAAATATGCCCGGAGAATATCTGGATGCGAGCACGGTTAAGGAGTTCAAGGCAGATATCGCAGCATTCATCGAAGGGGACGCGAAGAAAATCGTGTTTGACATGAGCAGCCTACAATTTATAGACAGCTCCGGACTGGGTGCAATCCTCTCCTGTCTGAGAAAACTCAATGGATCAGGTGGAGAGCTCAAGCTATGCGGCATGTCAAAACCAGTTCGCGCGCTCTTTGAGCTTGTCCGAATGCACCGAATTATGGATATCTACGACACACGCGACGATGCCATCAGTGCCTACAAATAGGATCACATCCAGGAGTTGAAATGCCCATACCATCCCCCACCTCATCGCAGCTGGATGGGGCGTACACGTTGGCGCGAGAGCGATATGCAGAATTCGGCATTGACACCGATGCCGCCATTGATGCGGCCGTGGCTATCCCGATCTCTCTACACTGTTGGCAGACGGACGACGTAGCAGGTCTGGAAAACGCCGGGAAAGACATTGCCGGGGCCGGCATCATGGCCACTGGAAATTTCCCAGGCAAGGCACGAACCGGTGACGAGATACGCTCTGATCTTACCCAGGTCATGGCGTTGCTGCCCGGTGTACAAAGAGTCAATTTACACGCATCGTACGCGGAATTCGGCGATGAGCAGGTCGAGCGTGACGAACAGCGACCGGAGCATTTTGCACGCTGGATATCGTGGGCAAAGGACCTCGGAATCGGACTCGACTTCAATACGACCTTTTTTGCCCACCCAAAGGCTGATGACGGGTACACGCTTGCCCATCCGGATGCTGAGATCAGGAACTTCTGGATCAGGCACGGCATAGCTTGCAGACACATCGCGCAACACATCGGCGGCGAGTTGGGTCCCTGTGTGCTCAACCACTGGATTCCCGATGGTTGTAAGGACTATCCTACGGACCGGTGGACGGCGCGGAAAAACCTGGTGTCATCCTATGACGAGATGTTTGACGAACGGCACGGAATTGACACTGACCTTTGCATTGATGCCGTAGAAAGCAAGCTGTTCGGCCTGGGCAGTGAGGAATTCGTCACGGGGTCTGCCGAGTTCTACAGCAACTATGCACTTTCACGAGATATGGT
>JABIQT010000769.1 GCA_018667995.1 Candidatus Latescibacterota bacterium | reverse complement strand
GGATGATCTGTTGAAAATCGCCAAGGGATCTGGAATTACTACCGTGCTGGATGTGGATGTTCCGCCGGATTTTGCCATTGAGACTGCCGGTTTGGGTTCCGTCGCGGAATTCGATGAGGCCGTGTCTCTGGCGGATGTGGTCAAGCCCGCCAAGGCTGCGGCCGAACAGATGGTCTCCGGCGACAGTATAGAGGAACAAGCACAAGCACTTCAGGAAAAATACGGATCAGGGCTTGTTGCCATAACGGACGGGGAAGCTGGATGCGTACTAACCGACGGTGGGCAGATACGACGAATCGCGGCGAGAGAGGTACTGGCTCATGATACAACGGGAGCGGGAGACGCTTTCTTAGGGGGCCTGATAGCTGGTCTTTACCATGATCTCTCTTTTGAGAACACAGCTGAACTGGCGAACGCCTGTGGGGCCGTCTGTTGCCTGGTCGATGGTGCTTTTCCACTGATTGAAAGCAGCCTGGACGAGATTCGTAAGCAATATAGCGGGCCAGGACTACCAGCAGTTGGGAAGCATCAAAATGTAGAATCGGTACCAGAATCAAACCAGGACTCCATCTCAGTGGGTGTAGACTCCCTTAGACAGGCGAGCGAAGCGCTTCAGAATGTGTACCTCAGTATGGAACCAGACTATTTCCAGGGCGCCGTGGATTTGATATTGGCAGCCGAGTCGTCTGGAGGTCGTGTGCATGTATCTGGGGTGGGTAAACCGCGGCACATCGGCCACAAATTGGTCGCTACGCTTCAGAGTACGGGTACCAGGACATACTTCCTTGATCCTACGGACTGCAATCATGGCGATAGTGGGCAGGTGGCTGAGGGCGACGTTGTAATTGCGATCTCTCATAGCGGCCGGACCCGAGAACTGTTGGAAGCCGTGGCCACGGTGAAACGCAATGGCGCACGTGTTATAGGCCTAACCGGAAATAGAGACTCAGATCTGGCCAAATTCAGCGATATCGTCCTTCACGTTCCTGTTGGGAATGAAGCGGGACCACTTGGGCTCGCACCCACGCTTAGCACTACCTGTCAGCTGGCTGTGGCTGATGGGCTTGCACTTGCACTCAAGGCGGCAAGAGGCTTCACTGCTGAGGATTTCAAACGGTTTCATCCGTCAGGCAGTCTGGGGCAGTTATTAGAGGATTTGTAGTTACTACGATGCAACGAGGAGAGAGATGATTAAGTTTATCGCATTTGACCAGGACGATACCGCCCTACTTCCGGACGGGAAACCGTCTCAGAAGGGCATTCAGGCCATAGAAGCCGCACTGGATATGGGCATTATAGTTGCCTCTGTGAGTGGTCGAAATATCGACCGAAGTTGTGAGCCATTCCTGCACGTCCCGCAGGTGTTCGATCGGCTCTATATCATCGCAAATAACGGTAGTATCATTGTCAGTCCCGTTGAGAACGGTCGGCGGGAACTGCTCTTTGAACGTCGAATTCCTCGAGAGACATTGCTCCTTGTGCTTGATTACCTGGAATCCAACGATCACAACTTCGTATATAGCTGGCTTCGATCGACCTCTGAAGGGGCCAAAGATAGTGTTATCGCTAATCGGAATTCGGCGTCGATAGAGGCGATCGTCTCTCAGAATGGTGCACAGATTGCTGTAGATACTGACTTGATTTCACAGTTGCGAGCCGGTGACTACCCGCCTCCCCCAAAACTGTTGGTGCTACCAGGCCTCGAGCGGCGGGAAGCCGTTTTTCAGGACATGAGTAGCAAGTTTGGAGAGCAGCTCTATCTCGTGAAGACCAGTCCGGATCGTATTGAAGCCATGAATCCAGAGGTAAACAAGAAGGAAGGGATAGCGCATCTCACGGAACGCCATGGGCTGTCTTTGCAGGATGTAATGGCTGTTGGGGATGGGGAGAATGACTTGCCCATGCTGTTTAACGCCGGCTTAGGCGTCGTAATGGGAAATGCGCATGAATCGGTGATACGCGAAGGACAGGAACGAGGACTTGTAATCGGTCCACCTTCCGACGAAGACGGGTTCGCCTGGGCAATTCGGACCCTCGCACTGGGTGAACCTGACTCTCGTAACTGACCTTCGGGCGGGCATCGAACATCTCGAGTGAACCGCTGCTTTGGTTGCCACAACCATGTCGTCATTGAAGGCGAAGGCGACATCCATATGTTAAAGATGCGCAGATCTGTCACAAACTGAAAAATGTACATGGGCTCCAATGGATAAATCCCTTATAGAACATCTTTCCGGTTCCTTACTGGTCGGCGATGGCGCAATGGGCACGATGCTCTATGCGCGAGGTATATCGCTGGGGGTGAGTTACGATGAATTGAACCTTAGTCGACCGGGTATGGTGCGGTCGATTCACGAAGAGTACGTTGCCGCAGGGGCACAGCTGATCGAGACGAATACCTTCGGCGCAAATCGGATCGCCCTGGCGCGCCACAGTCTGGAAGGTCACGTCGAGAAGATAAATGGACTCGGGGTCGAGCTGGCCAGGCAGGCTGCGGATGGCG
>JABIQT010000367.1 GCA_018667995.1 Candidatus Latescibacterota bacterium | reverse complement strand
TTTGTCGGATTCCTACAGATGTCGCTCCCTTTGTATGCTCAGAGGGGAGCTGTGGAGGGATTTCTCCGGGAGTCAGAGAGGCAGGGCGGACGGCGTACACCCACAGCCCTCCGTGGCCTTGTACCGAGCTTGTTTGATCAAGACGCGTTCAAGCGTGATATAGTGGACCTCCGCCTGATCACCCCTCCATTGGAACAAGCGGTTGATCCCCAGAAATACATGGTCGGCCCCGGCGATAATCTGCTTGTGAGCATCCAGGGGGAAATGTCACCGGACTACGCCTTAACCGTAACGCCGGAGGGGTTGTTGGGAATCCCTACTGTCGGTGTGCTACGCGTGGACGGCCGCATGCTTTCAGATGTAAATGTCCTCGTACGGGAAGCCGTGAGACCGGTGTATCCGAACGGAGAGATTACCACCATACTTCTTTACCCGAGGCAGTTCAAAATTACGGTCTCCGGGGCGGTTAACGGTCCTGGTCCCGTGATCGCCACTCCCTTTGAGCGAGTTTCCGAGATCCTCTTTATTGCCAATCGTCCGACCGATATCCACACCAGGCTGGCGGCTGCCGATCCCAACTTCCGGTTGCCCTCTTCTGTGGGATCAGATCGTAATATTGAGATCCGCCATCGGACGGGATCCACCACTCGAGTCGATCTTCGGCGCTACCTGGCCACGGGAAACCTGGGAAGCAATCCCACGCTCATGGACGGTGATGTGATATATGTTCCTGTGCGAAACGTAGAGTCGGGAACCGTTTTACTTGCCGGGGCAGTCAACCTTCCCGGGCGCTATGAATTTGTAGCGGGGGATAATCTGGGAACGATTCTCGAATTGGCTGGAGGATTGAATGTCGCGGCCGATCGTGCCCGGATCGAGATTTCACGGACCATAACATCAACTGTAGGGGTTCCTAGAGTAGAGAGTGTTTCGGTGGATCTCAATAGCGGACAGGCTGCTTTGGATACGCCTATTGTTCCAAGGGATCGCATCTTTGTACGAACAGCGAAACAGACCAACAGTGACTTCCTGATTGTGGTTCAAGGAGAGGTTCAGTTCCCGGGCACCTACCCGGTTCAACCCGACGGTGTCATGCTGTCCGAGGCCATCGAGATGTCAGGCGGTTTCACACAGGAAGCATTTCTACGTGGCGGAACGATTGTCAGAAACATCAAGCGCCAGGGCATTCCCAACTCGGAATCACTGAATCTTGAGCGACTGGCGCGGCTCCGATTGAGCCGATTGGGTGACCAGGAAAGAGTAGATTTTGAGATTCAGACGGGTTTTCGCCAACAGACCGTCGTAGCCGACTTTGTCAGATTGTTTGATGCAGGTGATGTCACTGCAGATGTCGCTTTGCACCCGGGGGATATGATAATCATGCCCTCGAAGAACGCCACCGTGCATGTAATGGGTCAAGTTGCGAATCCGGGCCAGATCCCCTTTGAACCAGGTCGGGATACCGCATACTATATCCGCATGGCTGGAGGTATGGGGCGGCACGCGAGGGAGCGAAATATTCGCGTGATAAAAATGGAATCCAATCTCTGGCTTCCTCCGGATCAGACCACTGTCGAGGTCGGAGACCTGATATGGATACCCCGTGATCCCCAACGGGATTATTTCGCCATATTTCGCGAAAGTCTCGCGGTACTGACGACCTTGACCACACTCTATCTGGTCATTCAGCAAATCTCCAAATAAGAGGCGCCCATGTGCCGGTCCTGCCTGCCTTTGCTCCTCGTCGCACTCACCTGCGCTTGCGCAGAGCTTAATGCGGACCAGGCCACGCTCAATTCCCTCGGTGTCATTCTACCAGCCGACGCTGCCCCACCTGACCGCCAGACCCTCCGCCTCATGTCCGGTGAACCGCGCACCCTAGATGCTACTCTCGACAATTATGGAACCGGGGCATCCCAGTATATATTCGAGCGTCTCACTCTTCTGGACGAAGAGGATCAGCTCATACCGGGCGCCGCGGACAGATGGGTAGCTTCTACTGACGCCCGATCCTGGACCTTCTACCTGAGACCTGGCGCCCTATGGAGTGACGGGCGGCCGGTCACCGCGCATGACTTTGAGTGGACCTATAAGCTCCTGCTCTCACCGGCACAGGCTAACGTGTATGCCTTCCTCTTCTATGAAATCAAAGGTGCTCGTGACTTCAACCAAGGTCAGAATATGGACGCAAACACCGTGGGCGTTCATGCCGTTGATGACTATACACTTGTAATAGAAGCCGAACAACCCTGCCCGTACCTGCCCTTTCTAACCTCATTTATTTCAGCATCTCCGATCCCAAGATGGCAGTTTGAGAAATATGGCAGAAAATGGACACAATCAGGAAATTGCGTAAGCAATTTCACATTCAAGCTGGATGAGTGGTCGCCCGGTCGGCGTCAGGTCTTTACAGCCGACCCGAACTATAGTGGTGGATATAAAGCCAAGCTTGAGAAGGTCATCGTTCAGTTCATGACTGCCGGAAGCGTGGGGGTATTTCCCTATGAAAATAACGAAATCGATATGGTGGCCGTCTCGCCCGCCGACATTGCCCGCGTGAGGTCTGATCCTGATTTGAGCAAGCAGCTGTACACCTGGCCACATCAGAGTACCGGTTATTTGATGTATCAGACTCAGATTCCGCCTTTTGACAATGTGAAGGTGCGCCAGGCAATAGCACATGCTATCGATCGTGAAACGCTTTCAACGGTCGTTATGCAGGGCTTGGCCAAACCCGCTTATGGCATGCTACCCATCAGTTTTCCCGGGCATGCGGGCGACCGATTTCGATCGCTGCAAGCATATGATCCCCCATTTGCTCGGCGGCTTCTGGCCGAAGCAGGTTATCCTGATGGTGCTGGGTTTCCGAGTACGGACCTATGGATCAATGGCACGGACCCGACTACGAGACGGATTACTCAAGCCATTCAGGGGATGCTTAAGTTAAATCTCAACATCGACATTGAAGTTCGGCCAAAGGACAGCGCTTCCTATATTTCCGCCCTCTACAAGCACCAGATCCCCTTCGCCTTGTCTGGATTTCAGTCCGACTATCCGGATCCTCATAATCTATTATCGATGGTCTGGCATTCTCAGCCGGTTGGCTATGGTAGGCACGATTGGCAGAATGAAGCGTTCGACCGACTGCTTGAGCAGGCGGATACCGAGGTAGATCCCGATCGAAGGTATGACCTGTACGGCGAAGCAGAAAAAATCCTGGTTTCAGAGGCGGCCGGCGTCTTTCTGTATCACGGAGTTAAGGCAGAGCTCAGGAAGCCCTGGATAAAGGGAGTGCCGATTACCTCATCCGGCCATCAACCATTCTGGACCAACTACATCACCCATACGAGAATTTATATCAGCAATGATGTCGAGAGGGATTGAATACCCAATCTCCCGCACTCTACAGGAAGGAACCTATGAGTCACCTATTATCACTGTTTGCGCTACCTGTCCTTCTGACCATGCTCGCCCTTCAACCGCCCGATCCGCAGGCCATTATAGATAGGACCTTCGAAGCCCACGGGGCACACCTGATAGCAGATTCTGAAATCAACTTTGATTTCCGCGGGCGGAGTTTTTCCGTAACTCATGATGGCGGCAGCTTTGACTACGCGAGGACCTACACGGATAGTACTGGTGTTGTCCTGGATGTATTGAATAACGAGGGTTTTAGCAGAGCGTTGAATGGAACGACCGTTGACCTAACGGAGAGAATGCTACAGTTCTTGCCCGGTTCCGTGAACTCTGTGGTTTATTTTGCATTCCTGCCGCACAAGCTAAACGATCCCGCAGTACGAAAGCGATACCTCGGTTTGACGGCCATCAAGGGCGAAAACTACCATGCCATTGAGATTAAGTTCGCACAAGAAGGTGGCGGGAGTGACTGGAGTGACGTATTCATATACTGGATCCATGAGGAACGAAATACCATGGACTATCTGGCTTACCTCTACCACGTAAATGGAGGCGGCACTCGATTTCGTGAGGCACACAACATCCGGACGATTCAGGGAATTCGCATAGCGGACTACAGGAATTACAAAGCAGAATCCGATGCGTTACCACTTGAGGAATATGCCAGTGCTTTTTCAAGGGGGGAGCTCATAAAGGTATCTGATGTGGATCTTGAGGGCGTGCAGGTAGAACTCACGGGAAAGTAGTCGAAAGGTAACCGCTTTACAGGATCAAGCAGCCTGAGAACCTGAACAGGATAATTCTCAGCCACGACGTACGAGTTGCGCGTGCGGAAATGGGACGTATCTGAAGGCAGATGCGGATCCCACAAGAAGTGGGCATGACTTGCTACCCTATGGCACGTTGGGGATATGTGCCTGCGCTCGCGCTTACGTGTTCTTTTATTGAACTTCCTGAGCAACCGACCTACAAAGTACCTATCAGTTCATCTCTACATGTAAGGCTCGTCGGTTACCCGGACTAGTCTGTGCCGATCCGAAGCGAAATCACGCCGGCGGCCGCTAGAGAAGGTTATTTCTATGTCCACAAGCCCCGCCACCAACGAAGACATCCTCGAAGAGGGCGATCTTCAGAAGCGCCGAAGCGAACTGCTCGACGCGTCCAATGAGCTGCTCGAAGAGGAAGATCTCTCCACGCTTCGCCTCATTCTGAATAATCAGCATGGTTCGGATCTTGCTGAGATGCTCTCCAATATCTCCTCGGATGATAAACTTAGGGTGTTTCAGTTACTCGCATATCCTATCGCTGCAGATGTGATCATTGAGATTGACGCATCCAGCCGGTTGACGATAATCGAAAATCTTGGCGATCACATGATCGCACGTCTTGTTGAACAGATGGAACCCGATGACGCTGCGGATGTGCTCGGGGATTTGGACAAGGATCAGCTGGATTCTGTCATGGATTTGTTGGCAGAGGATACGACCGAGCATGTGGGGGAACTGCTTCCGCACGAGGAGGATACAGGCGGAGGTATAATGACCTCGCGGCTCGTGGAGTTGAAGGCTTCCATGACCGTGGCTGATGCCATCACGTATCTACAGTCCTGGGCCAGCGAGGATGAGGTCTTCTATCTCTACGTCATCGATGACGAGCAACACCTGATCGGTACCGTTCCCCTGTTACGGCTCCTTCTCGCAGATCATGCAACGAGCATCGGTACGTTGACGGATTCAGATCCACTGACTGTTCCTACCGGAATGGATCAAGAAGAAGTAGCACAGATATTCGCGGATTTCCATCTCATGGCCCTTCCAGTCGTGGATACCGATGGAAAACTCGCAGGTCAGATCACAATTGATGATATCGTGGATGTCATTCAGGACGAAGCCACCGAAGATATCTACGAGATGGCTGCCATGAGTTCCGATGAGTTGGAGGAGCGGTCGGTATTTGGCGTGGTCAGGCGCAGGCTGCCCTGGTTGCTTGTGTGCCTCATCGGTACGTTGCTCTCTGGTGGTGTCATCGACTATTTTGCCACTCCATTGGGGCGTCTTGTGACCACATTGATGCTCTTTGTGCCGGCCATCATGGCTATGGGGGGTAATTCGGGGATCCAGACTTCGACGGTCACTGTGCGTAATATGGCTGTTGGAAATCTTCAGCCAGGCACCATTGCCATGGTGGTGTTACGTGAATTGCGCATTGCCTCGACCATGGGCGTGCTGCTCGGTTTCCTCGTATATCTCGTGGCGCGCGTCTGGACCGATGATCCCATCATCGCCGTCTGCGTGGGCGCGGCCATGTGTATGGCCATTATCCTTTCAGCAGCACTGGGTGCCCTGATTCCTCTTTTCTTCAATAAGGTCGGTATCGATCCAGCGGTGGCATCCGGTCCGTTGATTACGACCCTCAATGACGGACTTTCCCTGATTCTCTATTTCAGTATCTCTATCCTGTTGTTGACCTACATGAAACCCATAGCCATGTAGCGACGTTCGGTTGATCTGGCAGTTGATGGTGTGGTTTACGGAGTTTTTCCTGAAGAGTTAGTACGAAAAGGCAGGTGGCTCTGGCAGGTCTAAGTACGGGGTTTGGTGAAGATCCGTATCAGCATCAAGGCAGGATTTAGTATGTAGTAAAGTGGAAACAGAAATCCAGGAAGTGGAAAATCATCCCAATCCTGTGGACGAATTAGCATCTTCCGCAACACACCCACTTTGTAGCTCAGGCTCCGATGCAGTTTGAGGCGATACCTGGTACCACTGACGATTTCCCTCCACGTCAGTTTATCCCAATTGACGAGAAACGCATTGGGCGATTGCATGGCGCCCAGGGCGGTCTGCGTAAGTGTGGCCTCCGCACCATCCGGGATTTCGGACGATCTGAGCCCTTCAGGAATCCGTGCTCCGAGCACATCGCTTACCAGGTTCAACGATTGTCCGAAGACGCGACTAAGTCCCATGGCTGAGGTGCGGGAGCCGATATCACTCCAGGAAAGCTCCGGGTGTCGCTCCATTATTTGTACGATATCACACAGCCAGGCCAATCGAAACCACCCGTGATTACTTCCATGTACGATGAGGTATACGAAACGGTCTTCAGGCGACATTACCGGAATCGGGAATCCCGTGATGTCGGTATTTTGCGACCGTGAAATCAAAGTCGCGAAATCAAAGGGGAGTAGTCTGTGGTGGGTCAAGCGCCAATGCAATTCCAGAGTAAG
>JABIQT010000907.1 GCA_018667995.1 Candidatus Latescibacterota bacterium | reverse complement strand
GCATGATCGGGGATATTCGAGCCAACCTCGGCCGTGATTTTGAACCGGACGCCCGAGCATTCCAGTTACATGAGGCGGAAATAGGCATACAGGCTCCAATCGATCCTTATGCCAGGGCCGATGCTTTTATCGCAATCAGTCCTGAGGAGGGTATCGATTTAGAAGAAACCTACATTACGTTTCAGACGCTTCCGGCTGGAATTCAGGCGAAAGTAGGAAAATTCCGCTCTAACTTCGGGAAGTTCAACAGAGTTCACCTGCCAGAAACCCAATTCGGTGATCGACCTCTGGTTACACAGACGTACTTTGGGGAAGAGGGATTGGCCGGCGTCGGTATTTCACTAAGCGTTCTGGTTCCCAATCGGTGGGTCTACCTGAATCTCGATGTTGAGGCAACGAGTACGCCAGAGGAGGCACCGGCATTTGGTCTTGAACCTCCTCCGGCACCGGGAGGCGCGGCTTCCGAAGAAGAATTGATAACAGGGGGACGCCGCCGAGATCTTATGTATCTCTCTCGTCTCGGTACGTTTCTGGATTTGGGCGAGAGTGCCAATATAACATTGGGCGGAACATATGCTACGGGCGTATATGATGGAGCGGGATCGCTACGAATGCACCTGCAGGGCATTGACGTTACACTGCGCTGGCAACCTCCCAGGCGTGCCATCTATAAATCTGTGTTGTGGCAGACAGAGGTCCTGTTAGGCCAGCGTGAATCGGTTGGAGGTGGATTTACTAACACCCTGGGCCTGTTCTCATTTGTGGAC
Source organism: Candidatus Latescibacterota bacterium (assembly GCA_018667995.1). GTDB lineage: Bacteria > JAAXHH01 > JAAXHH01 > JAAXHH01 > JABIQT01 > JABIQT01. Next base: position 6,236 of record JABIQT010000907.1, on the reverse strand, counting down.
TGGCAATTTTCGAGGCGCTGGCATATAGGATCACGATATGATTACACACAGTTTCCGGATTCCAGTAGCTCTTATGAAGAGGGAGTCCTAGGGTTCCTGGCATTTGCTCCTTCAGAGTTCACGAGCATCTCCTGGCAGGCACGAGGAGTACGGAGAGTTGACGGATCATGGCACGGTGTCGGGATGGTAAAATTGACCTTTAACATCGGACCTCATGGGGCGCATCCATTCTAGGCTTATGATGCGTTCTCGAACGGGAGTGATAGTATGAATTTCAGACACGTCTTATTCGTGTTTCTGTTCTTGTCAAATCTAACTGGTACGGCGGGGGCACGTGTAAACGTTATCACCACAACGCAGGATCTGGCTGCTCTGGCACGCGAGGTGGGCGGCGATGATATAGACGTAATGTCTATGGCTTTGGGCTATCAGGACCCCCATTTTGTGAATCCTAAACCCAGTTACCTGCTGAAGCTTCGACGGGCTGACCTCCTAATTGCGGTGGGCCTCGAGCTGGAAGTTGGTTGGCTGCCAGCATTGGTTCAGCAGAGCAGAAATCGTAAAATTCTGGGAGGAGGCGATGGGTTTTTGAACGCCTCGGTAGGTTGTAGTGTCATTCAACAACAGGGAAGTGGAAGGATAAACCGCTCCATGGGCGACGTCCACCCCTTCGGTAATCCCCATTACTGGCTTGATCCAGATAACGGTGGCATCATTGCCCAGAATATAGCACGGAAACTCTCTGCATTGGATCCCGAGAATTCCGCGGCTTATCAATCAAGGCTTGCTGGCTTCTTGAATCGATTGCGTGAGGCCGTCGTTAGGTGGGATAGTATTATGGAGCCCTACAAAGGCATGAAGGTTGTCACCTATCACAATTCTTGGCCCAATTTTGCCAGCCGGTACGGAATTGAGGTGGTGGGTTACGTGGAACCAAAACCCGGAGTACCTCCATCGCCAGCTCATACGCTGCGGCTCATACAACAAATGAAGTCGGCCAAAATCCCGACTATAATCGTGGAACCATACTTTGATCTCAAGATCCCGAACTCCATCGCTAAAGCCACGGGGGCAAAAGTTCTTATATTAATGCCTTCTGTCGCCGGCCTCGAAGAGATAACAGACTATTTTTCGCTCTTCGACTACAACCTGAACCTCTTGGCGAGCACCTTCAGAGAGGCTGGCGTGATGCCAAACCGGGGTAACAATTGACATCTGATGTTCTGATTTTTCTGCTGCCACCTTTCGTGGCCAGTCTCATTCTGACAGGCATACACACATACCTCGGGCTCCATGTCGTCGAACGCGGTGTTATCTTCGTGGATCTTTCCCTTGCTCAAGTGGCTGCGTTAGGAAGCACTGTCGGGTTCTTGTGGGGTGCTGATCTCCATGGACCTGGGGCCTACTGGTGGTCGCTCGGTTTTACGTTTCTCGGAGCAGGTGTATTCTCGATTACGCGGATGCGTCGAGGGCACATTCCCCATGAGGCAGTCATTGGAATTGTCTATGCGGTGAGTGCGGCCCTAGCCGTGACAGCCATGAGCCAGGCGCCAGAAGGCGCTGAGCATATAAAGGACATGCTGGTTGGGAATATTCTGGTTGTCACATGGGACGAAATTGGGAAGACGGCCCTGCTCTACGGCGCCGTGGGCATTTTCCACTGGATTTTCCGCAGGCAGTTCCTTCTGATAACAACGAAACCAGAAGAAGCGCACAGGAAAGGATTGTCTGTACGGCGATGGGACCTGCTATTCTATGTGTCGTTCGGATTCGTGGTAACGTCGTCTGTTGGAATCGCTGGTGTACTGTTGGTATTTTCCTACCTTATTGTGCCATCAGTCTTTGCCATGCTGTTTGCGAAGAGAGTGGGAACCAGATTGGCAATTGGATGGTGCATGGGAACCTTCGTCAGTGGAGCCGGAGTATTGCTGTCATATTTACTTGATCTGCCCACGGGTGCTACCATTGTCTGTACGTTCGGAGTCACTCTCCTTATCGGCTGGGCGGTTCGTATGGCCATCCGTGATTAGCGAACCTTCATATCTATGATGACTTCCTCAAAATGGTCCGTGTGGCTCTTTACACTGGCTATATCTCTCACTTCCGTACCAACATCGCATTCCTCCGACGAAAACGGGAATCTCCGCGAAGAATTTGGCATTCGCCGAGCATCGGTAATCGGGCAGACTGGTTCGCGCAGCGTTGTCCTATTGCTAAGTGGGTTGCCCCGAGTATATAGCAACGATGTAAATTACCCATTCCGACAAGAAAATAACCTCTTTTACCTGACCGGGATCAATCAGTCTGGAACGGCTCTTTTGATGACATCAGAGGATATTGGTGGAGAGACATCGCTCTTTCTACCAAGGCGCGATCCCTCTAGAGAGACCTGGACAGGGCATATGCTGAGTGCACAGGAAGCTACGGGTATATCGGGTATTGATCATGTTCTGCCAACTGACAGTCTGGAGGTATACCTGGGTGCCGTTTTGGGCAAATCGGGTGTTGAGGAGAGCCCGTTGGACTCGATGAATATCTGGTTGCTCCCGGACAGTGGCGCATTGAACGGGCGCATTGTGCTTGGAGGCGCTGACCCGACTGATTCCCTCATGACGCAATGGCCCGGTGTACGCATAAACGACGTTTCTCCAATATTTAGACAGAGTCGTCTTGTGAAGTCTGAATACGAATTGAGTCAAATCAGAAAAGCGGTCGAGATAACTTGTACAGCACACCGTGAAGTCCTCGTGGCAGTACAGAGCGGGACTTACGAATACGAGCTCGAAGGACTGATTCACGCTACCTATAGGAATGCGAATGCCCAATGGGGATTTCCGTCAATAATTGGATCTGGTCCAAATGCGACAACACTGCACTATGAGGCGAATAACCGCCAAATGACAGCGGGCGAATTGGTATTGTTGGATATCGGAGCCGAAGTGGGCCACTATTCTGCAGACGTGACTCGTACTATTCCTGTCGGCGGAATCTTCTCCGCAGAACAGCGCACGATATACCAATTGGTGATACGTGCTCAAGTGGCCGGTCTTGAGGAAGTCCGGCCGGGAGCCACCATCCAGGACGTCCACAACGCGGCTAAGAATGTATTGAAGGTCGGACTGAAAAGACTCGGCCTTGTGACCGAGACCTCCGGTAACCAATACCGCACTTGGTTCATGCACGGAACCAGCCATTTTATAGGCCTCGATGTGCACGATGTCGGGGACCGGACGGTGAAATTCAAACCAGGTATGGTCCTGACTGTTGAGCCGGGGGTGTATGTGCGGGAGGATGCCTTGATATTCTTAAGTGACACTCCTGAGAACAGGATCTTCAAGGAAGACATCAAGCTTGCCTTTGACCGATATAAGGGAATTGGAGTCCGGATTGAAGATGACGTCCTCGTCACCGAGGATGGTTACGAACTGCTATCCGGTGATGCACCTCGTACGATTGATGAAATAGAAGCATTCATGCAGTGAAGATTATCAAAAGGAAACACCAGAGCTCTAGGCGCTCTCAGCAACAAAGTGAAACCTACTTATTGGCACTGCAGGATCTTCGGTCTGAATCGAATTTGTGGGGTAAGTTGATCTGATGAATAGTGAAAGCATGTTAACCGTTGAAGAAGCCAAAGAGAAAGTGCTGGCATCGGTCCAAACACTTGGGGTGGAACGGGTGCCTCTCGCTGAATCACTGAATCGCGTACTGGCTCAGAATGTAGCTCCAGATTACGACATTCCACCACACGACAACTCCTCCGTAGATGGCTATGCAGTGCGATTCGAAGATGTGGCGAACGCTACGGAAGCAGAGCCGTGTCGGCTGTCCGTTTGCGAGGACATACCGGCAGGTACAGTCCCAGTACATTCGGTTGGAACGGGGCAGGCTTCTCGAATCATGACCGGCGCCATGGTCCCGCCGGGCGCCAATGCTGTGGTAATGGTTGAGAATACCGTAGATCATTCATTGAAGGCCGTCGGCATAACAAAACCTGTCACTGATGGCCAGAACGTCAGATATGTCGGGGAGGATGTTCGGAAGGGCCATGCCGTCCTTTTGGACCATACTGTTTTAGGACCTGGCGAGATTGGACTACTCGCTGCCTTCCAAAAGTCCTTCATCACGACATATAGGCGACCCGTAGTAGCCATTCTGTCAACAGGCGATGAAATAGTAGATATTGACGAACCTTTAACTCCTGGTAAAATCGTAAATAGCAATAGCTATTCCCTAGCATCGCTTGTCCGGGACGTGGGCGGAAGCCCCATTGTTCCTAAGATTCTTGGGGATACCGAGGAAGCAATAAAGGAAGGCATATTATCCGTACAGCACGCCGACGTAATCCTGTCAACGGGTGGCGTATCCGTGGGGGATTACGATTATGTGAAGAAAGTCCTGGTGGACCTCGGCGCTGACATGAAATTCTGGAAGGTACGGATGAAACCCGGTAAACCGCTGGCCTTTGGTATTCTTAACGGCAAACCGTATTTCGGTCTTCCGGGTAATCCAGTCTCCTGCATGGTATCGTTTCTACTCTTTGCTCGCCCTGCGCTAAGGAAGGTCATGGGGCATAAAGATCTTCATTTACCTGTCGTAAGAGCCAGGCTATCTGATGATATTAAAGCGGGAGGCGACAGGCGTCAGTACCTCAGAGCCCAGTTGAATTATAGCAATGGCTCTTTCATAGCGACTGCCGTTTCGGGCCAGGGCTCAGGAATGCTAAGCTCAATGGCCGGTACCAACGGCCTGATAATCGTGGACACCGGTGTCACTTCTGTTTCGGCCGGAAGCCTTGTCGACGCCCTTCTCATGCGTTCATATCCTTAAAAGAGAACATATGTCCCAGAAACAAAACCTTATATCTGTAACAGATGCGAGGGATACGGTACTGAATAGCGTTCAGGTGTTAAGCAGTGAGCGCCTTGATCTGTTCGCTTCCTTGGACCGAGTCATGTCTGAGAATGTGATAGCTACGCGTCTTCAACCGCCATGGGACAATTCCGCTATGGATGGCTATGCCGTCCGATCCGCGGACGTCGCGGCAGCTACTGATACTTCACCCACACTACTCAGCGTGACTGAACATATCGCTGCCGGATACCGATCTTCCAGAGGAATAGGAAAAGGGGAGGCTGTCCAAATCATGACGGGCGCCCCTATTCCGGAAGGAGCCGATGCTGTCGTTCGTTCGGAGGACACAGATCAGATAGATGACAGCACGGTTTCAATAAAGAAATCTGTTCCTGCGGGAAAGGATCTCAGACGAGCGGGTGAGGACCTTTCACCGGGGGACTTATTGCTCCCGGCTGGTACAAGGATACGCCCGGCAGAAATTGGACTACTGGCATCAAACAATCAGACGTACGTTTCTGTCCACCGCCGTCCAAGAGTCGCCATCCTTTCGACCGGTGATGAAATTGCAGATATAGGGGAAGACACCTATGACGCTCGAATCATAGATAGCAATAGCTATTCATTAACCGCACAAGTGTTGGATGCGGGTGCGACACCCATACGTCTAGGTATCAGTCGGGATGATCCAACAGAGCTTGAATCCATGCTCAGAGCCGGGTTGTCAGCTGATGCCATCATCACGTCCGGCGGTGTTTCGGTCGGAGAATATGACTTCGTTAAATCAGCACTGGGCGCTCTGGGCACAACCATGGAATTCTGGAAGGTCGCCATGACACCGGGTCGCCCTTTTGCATTTGGTACCATCCAGGATACACTGGCCTTTGGATTGCCTGGAAATCCCGTCGCGGCTATGGTAACCTTTGAGTTATTCGTCCGTCCCGCTCTTATAAAGATGTCTGGAGGCAGCAAACTCTACCGGCCAACTGTACGGGCAAAACTGCTTGGAGATATCGGTAAAACCAAAGGACGCAAACAATTTCTACGCATGCAGCTCTTTGAACGGGAAAACCAATTGTATGCAAATCCCACTGGCGCCCAGGGCTCAGGCATACTAAGATCTATGTCTCTGGCTGACGGCCTCGCCATCACACATGAAGACCAAACTCTGATCCGAGCCGGTGATGAAGTCGAGGTAATGTTGCTCGGGGGTGACAGTGTACACAGCTTTACTAGAAACTGCTGATTTTAGACTGTATTATCTCTACTCTTAAGATATTAACCGTTTTACAGTTATACCCATAATATTCTTATGTAAACTATCAATCGTTCAAATTCGCCTCTCTATATCATATCGAGCCAGGGCTGTAGGCATTTATGAT
>JABIQT010000573.1 GCA_018667995.1 Candidatus Latescibacterota bacterium | reverse complement strand
GCGCGTTACGTTCGGATCTCCAAGCGCTTCTCGCCACCATTTCATCGACTCTTGTTGTGATATAAAGGAGGCGTTGACGAAGGAATAGGAAATGACTCAGCACGAGCGTCTCGACCGCGTTGTGCTCCCGAGCGTGCGGCCGGTTGCCATATTGTGAGCTGGCACTGAACGCACCTGGCACAGCAATTGATGGGATGGAGGAGTCATGGATACGTGGTCTCTGAAGCATCAGCGATGTAATCGATTCTGCCTGCTGGGAAAAGCTCGAAGCGTGACGAACGCGGTCCGAAGGGCATGAGCCAATTAGAGATGTGGGCCAAACGGTGGATTCATTGTTAGCCGCGGCAACGACGTGGCTATCTACCTGTTTCACCAGAACGTCCTCGCTTTATCAAAAACCGTGCAGGATTGTGGTCTGTACACCCGGGGCCAGACGAAATGGAGCGATAGATGAAAATACTCGCAATAGCAGGATGCCGAAATAAGGACGGAAAGACAGCTCAGGCGATGGAAGCTCTGCTTCAGGGAGTTCCCAGGGAAGGAAATCAGACGGAATCGGTCTTCCTGCCCGAGAGGAAGATCGATCGATGTCATCAGTGTGAAGATGACGGATGGGGACGTTGTCGTACGGAGGGCCTTTGTGAAATCGTGGACGATTTCGCCGGTCTTGTTGACAAGGTCAAACAGGCGGATGCTCTCGCCTTTTCGACGCCCGTGTATTTCGGTGATCTGAGCGAAAGTCTCCGCGCGTTTCTGGATCGCCTGCGACGAACCTGTTCCCACGAAGTAGGCAAAAAAGGGTTGATCGAGAAACCCGCCGTGGGCATCTGCGTTGCGGGTGGTGGCGGCAGTGGAGCGCCTCACTGCACGGTGAGCCTGGAGAAGGTATTAGGGGAATGCGGTCTTGATGTGGTGGATATGATTCCGGTACGGAAACAGAATCTGGATCTGAAAAAGACACTGCTCAGGACGACAGGGCAATGGCTGGCGGCGTATGCGGACGAGCGATCCGTGTCGGACTGAGGTAGACGGAATGTCAATAGTCACACAGGCTGAGCAGACGACTACCGATATATATAGGCGAGTTCAGGTAGCTGAGCGGGCGGCGGACACGTTCGAGGCGATGGTCTCGGGCACCCCCGCGAGTATTCCCGACAGTGGCATCCTTGCCGGTCCCGATACGTTTACATGGGAGGCGATTCAGAAGCAGAATGATAGGGCACCCGAGCGAGGTGAAGACAACCTCCACTTTTCCATGAATGTGGGTACACTGCTGCGATTGGGATTCGTTGGAATCGCACAGACCGCGGAAGAGAGGGCCTGCGAAACCCATGGCGAACCCGCCGCATTCCTATCGGCCATCGCAAGATGCCACAGGTCGTCGGCAACCTTCGCGGAAGCACACGCGATAGCTGCTGACGAACTTTGTGCAGACTGTACGGATGAAGAGTCACAGAGGTTGACACAGATACGTGAGAATTGTCGTGCGGTCGGTGTGCGGGCTCCGGCATCCTTCGCTGAAGCTATCCAGCTGTTCTGGTTCGCGTGGTGCCTGCGAGGGAAGGGCACTATCGGTCGCTTGGATCAGCATCTGTATCCGTTCTATAAACGTGATATGGAGTCCGGTTGTGTCTCCAAAAACTCTGTACTGTCACTGCTCATTGAACTCTGGAACGGATTCAATCGTGGAACCACAGGTGACACACTGAGAAACCTCATGGTGGGCGGCCAGGATCATCAGGGCCAGGACGCCACAAACGATCTCTCCTATCTCATGATTGAGGCTTCCCTTGCTGTCTGCAAACCGGAACCCCACCTGAGCGCGAGGGTGCATAAAAACACCTCGCAGGCGTTCATTGACAGCCTCGTAGATCTCCAGCTTCTTGGTCACGGTCAGGGAACCGTCTACAACGACGAAGCCCTCCTCCCCTCCTTGATAGAGAAGGGCGTTCCAACTGCTTCCGCGCGAAACTACAGCAATGACGGGTGTACAGAAGTTACCATTGACGGCGAAAGCGGAATCAGTTTTCTGCAGATGGAGGCCGTGAAATCACTGGAGTTGACGCTATTTAACGGTGAGGAGAACGTACTCCACGGAACACCCACAGGACAATACGTCACCAGCATACAGGCGATCCGCCAACTCGAGACCTCCCTCGTGGCTGGGTACCGGACAGGTGACTTCAGTTCCATGACGGAATTTGATCAGTTCTACGAGGCATTCCTGGATCAATATCTGTATCAAGTGGACAGGAAACTGGAGGAGCTAACCCAGGGCGTGATAGGTAGCACGGAGCGGGGTTGCTCGTCGCCCTTTCTGTCCGGCACTTTCCCCGAAAGTCTCAGGACCGGTCTAGATCCTTTTCGAGGAGGCTTCACTGTCCCGTGCCACATGCTGTTCTCGGGTTCAATTCCTACCGTCGCCGATGGACTGGCCGCGGTCAGACAAGTTGTATTCGAGCAGAAATACTGTTCGCCCGAATCACTGCTCGTAGCCCTTCGTGCGAATTTCGATGGGCACGATAGTCTCCGCAGGCTCTGCCTAGCAGCCCCCAAGTTCGGCAATGATGATGATCGGGTGGATAAGATCGCCACCGATATTGCCCGACGATTCTGCGATCGAGTGAAACAGTGGCCAACTCCCACCGGGAAGCCTTTCTGGCCCGCTCTCTACAATCACCTGTTCAACGACTTCACCAAAGTTGTCGGCGCAACGCCGGATGGACGCAGATGGAACGATCCCATCGGAGAGCATTACTCACCGACGCCCGGGAAGGCAACGGGTGGGCCAACAGCGGTCATTCGATCCGCTGCCAAAGGACCGTTGGGTGACGCCTGCGGCTCTTCGGTCTTCCATATTTCGCTAGCACGGGCCATGGCACCCCGAAGCTCCGAGGGCAAAGAACTGCTGGGGGGCCTAATCGCAGGCGCTCTGCAAAAGGGTGTGGCCATTATGAATACGGCGATCTATGACGTTAGTGCCTTAAGAGAAGCACAGGAACACCCTGAGAGACACCGGGATATCATAGTCAGAGTATGGGGATTCTCCGCGCGTTTTGTAGAACTGTGTGAAGACATGCAGAACCACATCATTCAGCGAGCCTTACAGGACGAATAACCCTCAACACGTGATGGACGGATAAGGACAGCAGCGAAATACATGAGGTCATTCTATTCGGAATTCTCACGATATTATGAAGCCGTTTTTCCGTTTCAGGAGAGCGCCTTTTCTTTTTTACAGCAGTATGCCGACGCTAGCGGAACGCAGGTTCTTGATGCGGGCTGTGGGACAGGACAATACGCCAGCGAATTCGCTCGCGGCGGCGCGGAAGTCCTTGGGATCGATAGGGACGCCCATATGATAACTTACGCTAAAGCTCACTATCAGATTGCGTCCTTCCTGGAAATGGACATGTCTCAGATTCAGGACCTGGGGAAAACCTTCGACCTGATCTATTCCATTGGCAATGTCATCTCGCACCTTTCAGAAAGCGGCGTGCGACACTTTTTGGAGCACGTGTACAAGTTGCTGTGCCACGGGGGTTACTGGATATTCCAGGTAGTAAACTGGGATGCCATTCTAAGCGAACCCTCGTACAATTTCCCAGATAAGATCATCGAAGGCGGCTCGCTGAAGTTCATCAGACAGTATGGAAATGTATCTGATCGTGAGGTATCCTTTCGGACAGCTCTGATGTCCGGGGAAGAGGTGGTCTTCGATGAAGTCACGCCCCTGTACCCGTTGAAACACGCAACCTACCTCTCACTCCACAGAGACATCGGATTCACGCTGTGTGGTAACTTCGGCGACTATACCGGAACGCCCTTCGACCCAGCGGTCAGTAAGGCGAATATCATGGTTTTCCAGACCTGATGCGCGCCTGCGCTTTTCTCAAACAGATTGGAGCGAAGTGGATTGGATAATCGAGAACGATTCATAGCAATCTGTCGCGGCGAAGAACCCGACTATACCCCGATTTTTGGCTTTCCAGGTGCCCCGGGCATGAGCGGTGGGTGCATGGCCAGGACACATGAACGGTTGGTGCAGGCCGGTATGCCGGCCCATGTGGGGGGCTGTGCGAGTTTGGTCACGGGTAATCCGGAAGTTGAGAGCTGGTATCATTATTGGGGCACTACGGGGCCTATAGGGCTCGACTTCTCACTTGCATGGGGCGAGCAGGGCTTCGAGAGCAGCACACACATCGAAAACGGGTACGAGGTCATTGAATCGGAGAATGGTTCCCTCACGAGACAGGTTGTGGATAACGATGTGACCTACAGTATGCCCGAGTTCATCCGCTACCCGGTGAGAGACCGCGCTTCCTGGGAGTTCTACAAGGAAAAAACCGAACCCCGGTGCTTCATGTCCCGGGACCAAATGGAGGCGAACTGCCGGCGCTTTGACGACAGGAACAGGCCGCTCCATGTGAGTGCCGGCAGCACCTACGGCCGGATTCGAGGGTTGATGGGACCGGAGGCCGCGAGTATCGCCCTTTACGAAGATCCTGAGCTTGTGCATGACATCACCAACAATAGCCTGCAGACCATTCGAGAGCATGTCTTCCCATTGATTGAAAGGCTGCGGCCTGAAGTCGTTTGCATTGGGGAGGACCTGTGCTACAATCATGGTATGCTTTTGTCCCCCAGTCACTTTAAGATCTTTTTCGGACAATACTATCGTGAGGTATCTGGCTGTGCATACGCAAATGGTGCGGAGATTGTGGCCGTCGACACAGATGGCAATGCAATGGAGTTTACAGGTGTTGCCGCCTCATGCGGCGTAAACGCCATCTACCCGTTTGAGGTGAAAGCCGGCAATGACCTGTTCGCATTGCGGGAGCAGTATAACGACTTCGTGATGTTTGGATGGCTGGAGAAGGAATCGGTCAACGAGGGAAATGAGCACCATATAGTAGAAGAGATCATGAGTAAGGTTCCTGAGCTTCTGCAGAGAGGACGCTATTTCCCGAACGGAGATCATGGTTTGCAGCCGTTCGTCAGCTATACCAGCCTGTGTAAATTCATGTCCCTGCTCCATGATGTATGTGGCAACCCGGAAGGGGAATTTCCTCGCACCTGAGTACTGGTATGTACAGTGCCGACCCCCTGTATTTTGGCGTTTTCAGGATGGGAGTACAAAGCAGCAATGAGCAATGGCTTGGGAATTCTTGGGTTTGCCCGTGCCCCTAATGCTTGCCGAGTCCGATCGTATCACCGATTCCGTGAATCGTCGTAGAGGGGCCTTTACACTTCCGCGGCAGATGCGGTCCGATCCGCAGAAAACGATATGCCAGCGATTGGCACACGCAGTTGGTGCAACAGGAAGAGCACCCTATCTCAGAATGAAGAAAAGTCGTCAGTGACTTGATGCCACGCCACACCAAGGTTAACACCTACGGTTCCTATAACTGGCTATCCAAACCGTGAGTAAATATGGTACCCCAGTAGGCTCCCAAAATCGAGCGTCCCGTCTACCAAGCGGAGAATCCATGAACCTGAATGCTACATCGAATATCGCAGCTCGAAAAGCGCGTTGGCGGGATTTCTACGATATGGACAAACCTCCGTCCCACCTCTTTCTCATTCGTTATTCTGAGAACGGCGGAGAACCGCCTTTGCCGAATCCGCACGCGAAGCAGGAGCGAATTGATTGGGCCTGGGACCTCTATGAAAACGACATGGCGCGCACCGAGTGGCTTGATGACGATTCAATTCCGCATCTCAATCCCTACACCGGAACAGAGATCTTTGCAGAGGCATTTGGATGCCCTGTGCATCGCCCTGACTTCACCAATCCGTTCGCTCGCCCCCTCGTCCAGAATGCCTCTGAGGCCTCGCGACTGCGCGTGCCCGATCTGAGTGCACCGTGCCTGAGCATTCTGTTTGATATCGCAGACGAGTTGCGCGCCAGGGGTGGACCAGAGGCTATAATGAGACTGGTAGACATACAGAGCCCCATGGACATCGCGGCTCTGATATGGGAAAAGACAGACTTTTTTGTGGCGGTAATCGAAAACCCCGCGGCTGTTAGAGAACTGGCGGACAAGGTTCGGTTACTGCTTACCGCGTTTCTGGATGAATGGTTCTCCCGATATGGTGTGGAATTCATAGCACACTACCCGGATTACTATATGCCCGGTGGTGTGACGCTCTCCGAAGATGAAATAGGCGCCGTCAGCCCAGACGTGTTTGAAGCGTTATTTCTGCCTCAGTTAACAATGTTGTCGCGGCGATACGGTGGTATCGGAATTCACTGCTGTGCCGATGCCCGGCATCAGTGGGAGCATTTGAAACGAATCCCCAACCTCCAGCTTCTCAACCTGGTGCAGCCTGTGACGGAACTCCAGGAAGCATACCAGTACTTCGCATCCCAGGTGCCACAGATGCATAACTGGTGCGGGGACGGGGACCCGCTTTCATGGACGAAACACTGGCCTGAGGATTGTCGGGCCGTTCTACAGGTTTCTGCGGAATCCAGATCGCAGGCGTTGGAACAGGCACATAAACTCAGAGCTCTATTTGAACAAAGGAACTCGAAACATGCGCGCTGACATTACAGATCGGTTCTTCAAGGTCTTTACATATCAGAACGTCGATCGCCCCCCCGACATAGAGTTCGGATACTGGCCCCAGACAATAAGACGATGGATTGCTGAGGGAATGCCCCTTGAGCTAACCAAGAGCGAAACCAATGACATGTTTTGCAGAAAGCTCGATGATTTTTTCCAGTTCGAGCATGAAGGGCACAGCATCCCCCTCAATTTCGAAATGCATCCGATGTTTGAGGAGGAGATCATTGAGCGAAGAGAGGCCTCCACTATCGTGCGGGGAGAGGACGGTGTCCTGGCTGAGCGGTTTCTTAACGACGCGGATGAGAGTTCAATTCCAAGGTACATCCGGTTCCCGGTCGAGACTCCCGATGACTGGGTTCTCTTAAGGGACCGCTATGACCCGGAGGATCCGGTGCGATCAATATCGGTTGAGGCTGTCGAGGAGGCCCGCCAGGCCTGCCACAATGGGTCCGCTATTAAGGTTTTTTTTGTGGGCTTCTATGGCCAGCTGAGGAACTGGATGGGAATGGAAAATCTGTCATATGCCTTCTATGACTACCCGGAAATGATTCATAGCATGGTCTCCGATTGGGGTGACTTGATCGTCCGGCAACTTGACCGTATTCCGGATGACATTGTGATCGATCAGGTCGACTGGTGGGAGGATATGGCCGGAAAGAATGGGCCCCTGGTCAGCCCAGACACATTCCGTGAATTCCTGCAGCCCGGCTACAATAAGGTGATGACAGCTGCCAAGCTGCGGGGGTGTGGTATCAGTATGGTTGACAGCGACGGAGATCCCCATGACATCGTACAGAACTGGCTTGAGGAGGGCGTGAATATCATGTTTCCCCTTGAGGTTGCTGCCGGCGTTGACCCATTCTCCTGGCGCAGAGAATTCGGGATGAATCTGCGCCTCCGGGGGGCCATCGCCAAGCAACCGCTGGTGGTGGGCGGCACGGCTATCGACAGGGAATTGGAACGAATCCGACCGCTACTGGAACAGGGCGGTTACATTCCCCACCTTGACCACCTGGTCCCCCCGGATATCCCTTACGGTCACTATTGTGATTACCTGGAGAAAAAACGAAAACTGATTGGTCGGTAGCTGTTTGGCTCGGTACCCAACACAGAAAGTAGCAGGATATGACGCCCCGCGAAATCATAGTCAGCAACATGGAATACGACTGCCACGAACGTATTGGTCTCAATTTTACGACCAGTGAGGCCCACGCGAACGATTTCACGGGGGCCTCGTGCGATCATGAGATCGAAATCAAACGATGGGAAGAGGGGCCATTCGAATACTATACCGACATTTGGGGTAACACATGGCACAGGACAAAGGGAATGTCGAAAGGAGGCGAGGTATGCAAGCCGGTCCTTGCGGATTGGAACGATATCGATAGCATTGAACTGCCCGACCTGGACAATCCGAGGTATTTCCAGCGAGCCCGGTCTCTGGGCATGAATGACCATAGTAGATTTCGAGTCGGCTGGATGCCCGGATGGCCGTTTGCTATCTGTAGGTATATGCGCAAAATGGAGATCTATTTTGTAGACCTGGTACTGGAGCGCGAACACGTAGACCGCCTTCACGATCGCGTCACCCGCCTGCTGGAAGGCGTCATCGACCGGTATGGCGAAGCCGGCATGGATGGAGTGATGTTCTGCGAGGACCTCGGCACGCAGGACCGCCTTCTGATGGGACCGGACATGTGGCGTGATATTTACCGCCCGCTGTACGAACGACTGGCAGATCGAGCTCACAAGTATGGAATGAAAGTGATCCAGCACTCGTGCGGATACAACTGGGACCTGCTCGATGATCTGTGCGAGTCAGGCATAGACTGCCTACAATTCGACCAGCCGCTTGTATACGACTTGCCAGCACTGGCGCGAAAGTTGCGCAAACACCGAGTTGGCCTCTTCTCTCCCTGCGACATCCAGCAAGTGCTACCGACAGGAGACAGGACGCTGATCGAGTATGAGACCGAACGCCTGGCCAAGACATTCCGGGGTGGATTTGTAGCCAAGAACTATGGTGATCTGCACGGTATCGGGGTGGAACCTGAGTGGGACAGGTGGGCCTACGAAGTGTTCCTTCGCGTCGGTACGTGACGACCTAACTCGGTCGCGAAGCCAGATCCGACACACGCTTTGCGTCGCTCGCCGGCCCCCGGTTCTGGTCCACTCATCAGATGGGATCACCTGGTGCGTAGCCACTGACACTGACAAGGAGTGGGAATTTAATGTCTGATATAAAGAATCTTCCTCGGCATGATGTGGATATTCTCCGCCAACTGGCCGAGTGCAAAGTTGAAATTGCCGAGGATTCGGTCAATCTGGAACGAAGGCGCCTCTGGTACCTGCACGATGCCGGGGGTGGGGGACGCCCAATGGTGCTCGCCGAGACCCAGGGAGTACAGGATGCCGTTTTGCCGCTTCCGGAATCTGTTCTCCAATGCGAAGATGCCTGGGCTCGGAGCGTTGAAAAGACACTCCGTCTGGAGATTTACCGGTTCAGGACACTTGGGGACGATCACGTGGTCGAACCGTATTTCACGACAAATTGGAAGGTGAATACCAGCAACTACGGGGCGGAGGTCGTCCTGGAATACCCGGAGAACCACGGGCACCTCACGGCACGCCGATGGGATCCCCCCATCCAGGATCTGGATAGGGACTTCCACAAACTCGCGCAGCGGACATTTTCGGTCGATCGCGAATCGACGCAGGTCGAATTATCGCGCCTGGAGCATGTCTTTGCTTCCATCCTCCCAGTATGCATTCGGGGCTCCCACTGGTGGACCATGGGAATGACATGGACGGCGATCGAACTGATCGGCATGGAAAACATGATGCTCTACATGTACGACAATCCGGAGGGACTGCATCGTCTCATGAAGTTTCTCCGGGATGACCATTTGGCCTACGCCTCCTGGCTTGAGAAAGAAGGTCTGCTCAACCTGAACAACCAGAATGACTACATAGGCTCCGGCAGTACGGGCTACACACACGACCTGCCGCTAACCGATCAGGAGAAAAGGAACTCAGTGCGCATGCGGGACCAGTGGGTGCTGGTTGAGTCCCAGGAAACGGTAGGTGTCGGCCCCGATCAATTCGAGGAGTTCGTCTTTCCATATCAGCTTAGTATCGCCGAACAGTTCGGTAAGTGCTACTACGGATGCTGTGAGCCCGTACACAGCCGCATTGAGATACTGAAAGACATTCCTAACCTGGCGCGCGTCTCCGTGTCCCCGTGGGCGGACGAGGCGTATATGGCGGAGTCGCTGAAATCGGATATCGTATACTCTCGCAAGTCAAACCCGACCTTGATTAGCACCGAAGTGTTCAATGAAGACGCCATTCGAGCCGACCTTCGCCATACGCTCAATGTGGCTCACGGGTGTCGTGTGGAACTCATCATGAAGGACGTGCATACCCTTAACAACCAGCCCGAACGTCTGCCACGGTGGGTGGAAATAGCCCGAGAAGTGATAGACGAGGTGGCATGACTCAAATGGGAGGAACCTGTGACAGAGGATAGGAACTGGATACATTTCAAAGGAGCCGGGCAAGCCAACGGGAAGCGGCACATAGTCCTGGTGAGTGGCGATGAAGAGTACCGTTCAGAGGAGGCCCTGCCGATGCTGGCGAAGATACTGGCGACGCACCACGGCTTCGACTGCACCGTGTTATTCGCAATCAATCCAGAGACTGGCCTCATTGACCCGGGCTGTCAGACCAACATCCCCGGCCTGAGCCAACTGGAAACGGCAGATCTGATGATTCTCTTCACCCGCTTCCGCGAGCTTCCTGATGATCAAATGAAACACATCGTTGATTACACCAATTCCGGGCGCCCCGTGATGGGCCTGAGAACGGCCACGCACGCATTCATGTATTCTCGTGATCTTGGGAGCCCGTACGCCAAATACAGTTGGAAGAACGAGGCATTCGATGGCGGATATGGTCGTCAGGTGCTCGGAGAAACGTGGATCAGTCACCACGGGCATCATGGTCATGAAAGTACCCGAGGCCTTGTCAATCCCAATCATGCCGACCATCCCGTACTCATCGGCGTCGAGGATATCTGGGGACCCACAGATGTATACAAAACGAGCAAACTGCCGGATGACGCCAGTATCCTTGTCGAAGGACAGGTCCTCTCTGGAATGGACCCACAGGACGCTCCCAAGGCTGACACGCCGACGATGCCCATCGCATGGACGCGCGATTACCATGGAGAGGGAGGCAAGCCTTCCCGTGTTTTCTGTACAACAATGGG
Source organism: Candidatus Latescibacterota bacterium (assembly GCA_018667995.1). Lineage (GTDB taxonomy): Bacteria > JAAXHH01 > JAAXHH01 > JAAXHH01 > JABIQT01 > JABIQT01. The sequence continues at coordinate 3,099 of JABIQT010000573.1, read as the reverse complement.
TGCTGCCCCGGACCTGGTCTGCCATGACCTGCGGCGACTGCTCGTGAATGCAGCCTACTGGTGCATGGACGAATCAACCGGAGGGCCTTGCTGCGCGGACATTGTTGGGCCTTATAATCCGACCTATTTCGGCTTTGGCACTTACAAACAGGGACTCAGTCCCTCGAGCTACCAATAAAGGAGATGCACATGTTGAAGAGCGCAATCCTGGGCTGTCGCGGACGAGCGCGGGCCCACGCTAAAGCTTACGAAGACATAACGCGTAGTAAGCTCACGGCAATCTGTGACATGAATGAGGAGCATCTGAACGAGTTCGGGGAAATGTTCGGAGTGAGCCAACGTTACTCAGATCTCGATGAGATGCTTGACCGCGAGAAGCCCGACCTGCTCCACATCGTCACGGCCCCGGTCCTTCGGGGTACCAGGCAGCCGATCAGATATCCACTGTTGAAGGTGGCCTCTGACCACGGTGTTCCCGCAGTGATAATCGAAAAACCGATCGCACTGGTCGGAGAAGACTGGCGACAGATCCGCGACTTGTCGGAGCAGACAGAAACAAAAATAGCGGTCAATACCCAGCTGAATTTCCACCCGAAGAATCTGGAGCTCAAAAAAGACGTGGCCGAAGGCAAGATCGGTGACATTCAGTTGATCGAAGCTAGCTGTCGGAACCCACCTGTGGACCAGGCGCCTCACACCCTTCAGCTTATCTCTTCGTACATCGACAACTCACGCCCCGTCAAGGTCATGGGGCAGATAGCCGGAAGCGACCAGCTCGAGTCTGACCAACCTTCGCCGGACAATGCGGCGGCGCGGATTCATTACGCCAATGGGGTCCAGGCATCTGTCGCATTTGGGCCGGAGATGGCACCGCGCGTCCTGGCGGATACCGGAAATCACCGCCACAAACGCGTTCGCGTTTTCGGCACGGAGGGGTTTATCCACTGGCGTTTCGAGAGTTGGGAGAAATACACTCCTGAAACGGGATACCAGAGCGGGGATCTTGACTACGGCGAGCAGGATGCGGTGGCACAGACTGGACTGACTAACGCCATGATTGACTGGCTGGAGGACGATTCCAAGGTCCATCCGACCAACCTGAAACAGTCTCTGGCCGAATTCAACCTGCTGCTTGGCATATATGAGAGTGGATCCTTGCGCCGGCCGATTGACCTGCCATTCGATCCAGCAGACAATATGATGCAGCACCTGAAGGACATCCTGTAATCATACTCTTTCAGGAATTCGATCGTGTATCTGAGTGGACAATGTCCAGCGGGTACTGCGGAGACCACAGCACAGGTATACCTGGCTGGTAGCACCGGGTTTGGTGTAAGGCTCTGTGTACCGAACGCAGATTCCTTGGCGCTTGACGGTATGGGACATCTTCATGTGGTCATCAGTACCGGGGCACTTGCCTAGGGTACATTGGAACAGCATATTCACAGTTCGCGCCTTGATGGCTTAACCTCGAACAGTAAAACTGACGGAAGGATATAACTGTGATTGTCAGACGAACCTCACGAACGGAGATAATTGGAAACCTCCAGCGGAAAGTGAAGAGCCGGGATCCGATTCTGATTTCCAGCGCCGGAAGCGGCCTGGTCGCCAGATTGCTTGAAAAGGCCGGAGCTGATTGCATTAATACGTTTTCCGGTGCCCGGTTGCGGGGCAATGGGATGGGAACCATGTCCATGCTGTGGCCGATTCTGGATGCCAATAAGCAGACACTTGACTACACGGAAGAGGACATCCTGCCTGCCATCGAGGGAAACGCCTTCATATGTGCCTGCATAAATGCTAACGACCCGCTTAAGGATATGACCACGGTCCTGAACCGTCTGAAGGCTATGGGTGTGTTCTCCGTGTCCAATATTGGACCATCCATCAGTTACTATGACAAGGACAGCAACATATACAAGATTCTTACCAGCGCGGGAATCACCTTCGAGCATGAAATCGAGATGCTGAAATTGGGCCGCCAAATGGAAATGGCCACAGTCGCGCTTGCCTTCGACATTGAGGATAGTGTCAAGGTTGTAGAGGAGGCAAATCCGGATATTTTCTGTTATCACGCGGGTACCACGAAAGGCGGGTTGATGGGTTACGACTCCGGTGAAGTGATCCAGGAGACTGCCGAACGCACGGAGGAAGCATATCAGGAGGTTCTGAAGATCAAACCGGACCTGATCCTGATCGGCCACGGGGCAGCCATGGAAACGCCGGAAGAAGCGCAGTACATGTTGAATCACACATCGGGGCACGGAATTTGGACCGGGTCGTCGACCGAAAGGATTCCAATTGAACGGGCCGTGCTCGAAACCGCCACGCAGTTTGCCGAGTTGAAATTCCAGGAATAGATCTCAATGAAAAAAACAGTCGCTGTGCTTGCTACTCTTGATACCAAGGGACACGAATCCAACTACATTCGAGAACAGATTCAACTGCTGGGCAACTCCGCGCTACTGATCGATATGGGCGTGATAGGAGAACCCGGAACCAGTGCCGACATCCAGCGCGCCGAGATCGCGACCGCAGGAGGCACGTCCCTCGAAGTCCTCCTGGAGAACCCTGTCCGCCAGGTGGCCGCCCCAGTGATGGTGGCGGGCGCTGTATCGATTGTCAACCGGTTGATTCAAGAGGGGAAGATACAGGCGATAATCTGTCTCGGCGGCACGCAGGGCACCACAAGTGGGGGGCAGGTGCTTCAAACACTCCCCTACGGATTCCCAAAAATCATGGTCTCAACCATGGCCTCCGGTGACACCTCTCCGTTTGTCGGGGTCAAGGATGTCACCATGATGTTCTCCGTCGGTGATATCCTGGGCCTGAATAGCTTTACACGCAGGATACTGGCCAATGCGGCCGGCGCCGCCAGCGGAATGGCAGAGATCTATGAACCGATAAGCACCGAGAAGAATGACAGGCCGCTGATTGGTATGACAAACCTGGGCGTACTCACTGAGGGAGCCATGGTTGCCCTCGATCTTTTCAATGCAGCCGGATACGAGGTCATTGTTTTTCACGCCATTGGATCAGGCGGTGAGGCAATGGAGCAGATGATGAAGGAGGGTATAATCGGCGCGGTATTCGATTATG
>JABIQT010000425.1 GCA_018667995.1 Candidatus Latescibacterota bacterium | reverse complement strand
CAACATCGTCTACAGCGGCCGCGTCTATTACGACGTCAGCGCCCATTCTACGTGCTGCATCCAAACGATTGGAACGGCGTCCCACAGCAATTACGCGGGCACCTCTGAGTTTGGCCATGGCGATGAACATCAATCCAATAGGGCCAGATCCGACTACCGCCACGGTATCACCTCGCTGAACACGTGTCTCTTCGAGTCCGTGCAGCACGCAGGCGAGAGGTTCCACGAGAGCTGCGTCGCGATAGGAAACATGATCCGGTATTGGCAATAAATTCTGCGACACGATCTGGCCGGGGATGGCTATATATTGTGCATAGGCTCCATTAATAAACATGAGCTGCTCACAGAGGTTCTCCTGATGACCCTTGCAGTAAAAGCAGGAACCGCACGGCGCAGAATTCGCGGCAACAACACGCATACCGGGTTCGAATCCGGTCACACCAGGACCCACCGCAGCTATCTCGCCGGCAAGTTCATGTCCAAAAATGGAGGGGGGGACGATCATCCGTGCGTGATACCCTCTATGGTAAACCTTAGCGTCTGTACCACAGGTAAGCGCGACTTTGACCTTCAGCAGCACATCCTGGTCTCCCATTTCGGGAATGCCCACCTGCTCTATGCGCACATCCTGTTTGCCGTAGAGGACGGCAGCAGTCATCTGTTCTACCAAAAGTTCATCTCCAATTGAAACACCCGATTTTCGTGCCGTATCTTCGTCTACTTCACTCACTATTGAAGGCAGCCCCACAATAATCCTCCGCCCTGGTTATGTCAAACTGTTCTTTACATCCCTGATCGACGTGACTACTATGAACTGTCCCTTTATAATATAGATATGAGATTAAAAGACATGAGCTTCCTGTGATATATTTGTGAGATGTACCATATTTGGTAAAAAATCATGAATCAATCCAAGATACAGACCATAGCCTACCGGTTCGATGAACTACATCTGGACGTGATGAATCGCCAACTATGGCGTGGCGATGCACTGCTCGCATTGAACTCAAAATACTTCGATGTACTCATATTACTCGTGAGCCACGGCGGGCAGCTCATTGAAAAGCGCCGTATTTTTGACGAAATATGGGACGGAGTGTTTGTTACAGACTCTGCACTTACTCAGTGTATCAAAGCTATCAGGAAAGTCCTCGACGATGACGCCACTAACCCAAGATATATCCGAACCGTGCCCAAACACGGCTACGTCTTCATCGGCGATGCCACGGAGATACATGAAGAACATGTCGTCGCGCCGCTGATTTCAGATGCTGATTCGGACAGTTCACGCCCCTATAAGTTCCTCGATTACTATACCCAGAATGATGCGTCGCTTTTTTTCGGACGTGAACAAGAAATCAACACGATCTGCTCTCAGATTCTGACGCACCGGTCGTTCATACTTTACGGACGATCGGGGGTCGGTAAGAGCTCCATTCTGCGGGCGGGCCTCATGCCGCGTCTTAGATCCGATGGACATCTGGTATTTGCCATACGTAGCTTTACCAATCCCTTGCATCAGATGTTTGAGGTACTCGAACAGGAACTCAAACTGCCGCAGGCCGATACGGGTGACCTTCATTCGCTCACATCGATTGGCAAGCTTCTGAGCCAGCGCCCCAAAGACCAGTCCGTTATAGTAATGCTGGATCAGTTTGAGGAATTTTTTCTGCTACTTAATGAAGATGAGCGCGCTCCCTTCATCTCGGCCGTGGCGTCCCTCCTATCCGATGAGTCCTCCTCAATACGGTTCGCTTTTGTATTGAGAGAGGACATGCTCGCCGAAATGAATCAGTTCAAACCAGCCCTGCCGGAGATTTTTCATCACGAATATCGATTGAAGCGGCTAAGCCGCCCGCAGGCGTCACTGGCAATAACAGAGCCCGCACACTGTGTGGGCTGTAGTTACGAGCCCGCACTTGTGGAGCAGTTACTCGATGATTTGAGCGAGCAGGACGGCATAGATCCCCCCCATCTTCAAATCGTGTGCGACACGCTATATGATGCGCGAGATGAGGATAATCTGATAACGTCCGAGGCTTACGATCGCTTCGGCGGCGCATCCCACATTCTGGCAGAATATCTGACCCGGGTTCTGCGGCGTTTCACATCGGCTGATCTTACCGTGGTACAAACCATTCTACTCTCACTGATCTCCGCCGATGGGCAGCGTTTGGTCCTGCGGGTAACCGAACTGGAGAACAGGATATCCAATGGAACAGAGGAAAGCTCATCTATATCCGGACTCATCGAGGAATTGGTCGCGGCACGTGTAATTCGGCGTAGAAGCCAGGATGGCGAGAGCTGGCTGGAACTGGCCCATGAGTGCCTGATTCCTGAAGTGTCTCGCTGGTTGACCGCCAACGTATACGAACTCAAACAAGCGAGAAGCCTGCTTGAGCGCGCTGTAGAGAATCACCGGGTCCACAAGCTTATTATCGACCGTGAAAGTCTTGATCTATTGCTTCCATTTTTGGATCAGTTGGGCTTGGGCGACGAGGAGGCGAATCTATTGACGATGAGTCTGCTCCATAGAGGAAGTGTTGTACCCGAGTGGCTGGGGCGCCTGGCTCCGGCCGCACCAGAGATCATCCTCAAAGCGATGCAGGCGGAAGAACAGACTGTACGCCTGGCAGGGGTGTCCTCCTCTCGGCCCACGCGCGGATCTGACCTGAATACCCGATTACGGAACCTGGCTCTGTGGGACGAGGATCTGGGGGTGCGCCGAGCAGCCAGCATAGAACTCGCCGACTGGTTCGGATCCGCCGTAGAGGCTGTCATGGCTCGAGCCGCCGGCGAGAAACGCGTTGGCAGAATCCGGCGGGCCATAAGTCTGGCTATCGTTCGCGAGTATAACAATCGCCTTGTTCAATTGCCGCACCTTTCGTTCGCGGTCAGTTTTATGGTAATGCTGGGACTGATCCTGGTCCGCCTCCGTCGCGACGGCATTTCTATCATTCGACAGGGCATAGGAGGCACCGGGGGCGGAGCAGCGTCCGGCCTCTTTGGCGGCCTTCTCCTCGGCATCGGTCTGGCCGTTGCCAGACAACCCGCCGGATTCGAAGTAACATCGTTGATCTTCCTTCTGAGCTGTCTTGGAATGTTTGTCGGGGCATTGGGGGGAGCAGCAATCAGTTTCGGGATGATCGCGGTTGACGAAATTGCATACCGGCACAGCCGATGGTGGCGTATCCTTGGAGGCGCCTTGGGCGGGGCATTCATCGGCGCATGTGCAAACCTTTTCAGCGTAGATGCACTCAAAATGATCTTCGGCCAGAACCCCACGGGACTAACCGGCGGGCTGGAAGGCGGACTGATTGGGGCCGGCGTTGCCTTGGGACCTGTCCTGGTCGACCGGTTCTCCCGCGATCATGAAACCTGGAATCACATGCTGCACATTCTCGCAGGAGCACTGGGAGGTATGTGCGCTGGTGCCGTGCTCACGATAATCGGAGGAAACCTCTTCAGTAGCAGTCTTGAAATCGTCCGCCAATCCTTCGCTGATTCGCAGATCCGTCTGGAGCCTCTGGCCCTGTTCTTT
>JABIQT010000256.1 GCA_018667995.1 Candidatus Latescibacterota bacterium | reverse complement strand
TAGGTTGAGCCTATGTATTTCACATCTGACTTGCATCACCGCCTGTACGCCCTTTACGCCCAATAATTCCGAACAACGCTTGCTCCCCCCGTATTACCGCGGCTGCTGGCACGGAGTTAGCCGGAGCTTCCTCTGGTGGTACCGTCAGACCCGACAACTATTTGCTGCCGGGAGTTCGTCCCACCTGACAGGGGTTTACACTCCGAAAAGCTTCATCCCCCACGCGGCGTCGCTGGGTCAGGCTTTCGCCCATTGCCCAAATTTCTAGACTGCTGGCTCCCGTAGGAGACTGGGCCTTATCTCAATCCCAGTGTGGCCGATCACCCTCTCAGGCCGGCTACCGATCGAAGCCTTGGTAGGCCATTACCCCACCAACAAGCTAATCGGGCGCGGAGCCATCCTTAAGCGGTAGCTTTCAAGAAGAGGCCACCTTTAGTCAAACCCCCATGCGAGGGCCAGACCACATTCGGTATTAGCCCGCCGTTAGGCGGGTTGTTCCCAGCTTAAGGGCAGGTTCTCCACGTGTTACTCACCCGTCCGCCACTTTACTCACACCCCGAAGGATGCTTTCTCGTACGACTTGCATGACTAAGACACGCCGCCAGCGTTAGTTCTGAGCCAGGATCAAACTCTCCGTGTAATATGAGAATTTAATCTTTGGTCCTGCTGACAAATCCCTTGCAAACTGCAAGGGCTACTGCCTTGCAATAAAGCATGTGCACGCTATCTCGTTTTCAAAGAACAGCGGGTCTTACCCCGCACTGACAGTCAAACAATATAGGGCAGGCCATATAGGGTGTCAACCTGTTTTCTTACAAAAGGTGTGCATGAATCGAATTAATTGTTGCGTATTAGTCCTACTGCAATAGCCAGTTCGATTATAACTTGGTTGCAGTAGGGATTTTAGGGGCATTGGGGTTTTGGTCTATTGAAATCAGTTTTGATACAGGTGATCCCTTCGGGGCTTCAAATAGATTAGCCTGATTCGCCGCATGGTACGAGCTGCGGACCAGAGGAGCCGATTCTGTATGCGGTATTCCAAGTTCTTCCCCAAAGGCTTTCATTTGTAAAAACTCATCAGGTTCATAGTACCGTATTACCGGCAAGTGTAATTTTGTTGGTTGTAGATACTGACCGATAGTTAAAATATCACAACGAATACCTGCCACATCTGCCATAAGAGTACGAATCTCATCCATGGATTCACCAAGACCGACCATTATGCCTGTTTTTGTTCTTGCCCCATATTCCTTCGCTCTACGTAGTAGTTCGATAGACTGCTCGTATTTTGCCTGTGGCCTAACGGTTCTATAGAGACGGGGGACTGTCTCTAAATTGTGATTCAGCAATTCTGGTTTCGCATTCAGCACTATTCTTAACGATTCATAGGATCCTTTGAAATCGGGAATAAGGACTTCAATCCCGGTATCCGGGCAGCAACTTCTGATCTCTCTAATCGTTCGCGCGAAGATTGGCGCACCACCGTCGGTGCGTTCGTCTCTGTTTACTGATGTTATGACGGCGAACTTCAATCCAAGTTGCTTCACCGCCTTTGCAACCCTTTCCGGTTCATCCCAATCTAGTCCTGCGTCGGGCCGTCCAGTTTTGACCGCGCAAAAGCCGCAACTACGAGTACAAACATCACCAAGTATCATGAAGGTGGCCGTTCGCTGTTCCCAACACTCCCAGATATTTGGACATTGTGCGCTCTCACAGATTGTGTTTAGCTGATTGTCATTAACAAGTCGCCTTAGTTCAGTAAAATTCGGACCTTGCTTAAGTCTAACTTTCAACCATTCAGGGCGGTGCATTTATAGGTCCTTCGAGCTGTATGACAATAGAAAGCTCTTTCATTATTATATAAGGAATCGACAAGACCCAATATACTGCTCGAAATTTCCATTGAAGCCTTGCAGTTTGTTTGATGATTGAAGCCGCAATTAGTACGGTCGGTCTCCGACCGTCTCTTTGGATCCTCAGCCAGGTTTCAAGCTTGGGGCCCCATCATTTGCATCCGATATTACCTCGGGTTCAACACCCAAGTGATTCGCTACTAAATGGGACATCCGGTTGAGGTCGTCCCTACTAAATCCAACGCAGCTCTCCTTGATCAGGCCCGACTCATCTACGAGAAACATTGCCGGTACGTTCGTCAGCCCATAGTCGGCAGATGCCCAATGAGTCTCATCAATTAGATTTGGAAATGTACCACCGTACTCATTCATAAATGAGTTTGTGTCATCAACACTGTCTTGGGATATCCCCCAAAACTGGAATCCTTCTCTATCCTGATAGGCCTGATAGAATTTCTCAAGATACGGTGCCGTAAACTGGCATGTTCCGCAGCCAACTTTATAGAACGCTGCGAACATAAGCCCGTTTCTGTGGAGGTCCTCTTTATTGCGGACAGAACCGTCAAGGTCTGTAAGGGTAAACTCTGGTGATGCTACACCTGCTTCAAGTGCGGCCATTTCCGGTTCCTTTATCGTAGTTTGAAAGAGTGGTTTTGTTAAGTGAACTGAAAAGATATTCAAACTAACTTCGTTTGTCAATACGGCCCACGTGCAAGGGCGCTTGGACTCCACAGACTCTGATGATAGGATTCAAAAGGGTGTTGCCAATGTACTACCGGCATAGTAGATTATATACTATTCGGATTTGTCAATAATTTCCATGGGCAGTTAACCAGTAATCATACATCTGATTACTCGGTCGGAAGGGAGCAGGCACAATGACGCGCAGACGCATTGGCGAGATTATGGTAGATGAAGGCTTTATTACAGACGATCAATTGGAGAATGCTCTAGGCCAACAGAAAAAGGGCGTGGAACGATTGGGCGAAACGGCCGTAAGACTTGGCTTTCTGGATCGCCTACAACGCGATGAAATAGTTAAGATTCAGATGGAAGAGATGGCGGGTTAATCCTGTATCTAAGTGATTTGAACGGCTACCCGAATTAAGCGAACACTATGTCGCACATGGTTTCTAGCATGGAGTGTTCGATGCAGCAATATCCCTGTTTCGGTTGTTTACTTCATGGCATCTTCACCATGATTCAGTCAAGGCCGTGAAGTACCGGAGCACAGCCGGTACCGAGATCCAGTGAGTCCTTCCTATGACACAGAATCAGCATATGATTTACGTCACCGATCTGGAGAAGACATATCAGATGGGTATGGAAGAGGTACGGGCCCTTCGTGGAGTTTCGTTAATCATTGAAAAGGGAGAGTATGTCGCCATTATGGGTCCTTCCGGCTCAGGAAAATCTACTCTGATGAACATCATCGGTTGTCTTGATTCTCCTACAAGCGGCGGATACGAACTTAACGGCAAGCAGGTAAGTCAAATGTCCGATGACGAGTTGGCACATGTACGAAATCGGGAAATTGGATTCGTGTTTCAAACCTTCAACCTGCTGCCCCGTGCCGATGCACTTCACAACGTAGAATTGCCCCTGATCTACCGCGGGGTACCCGGAAAAGTACGACGAGAAAGATCAATGCAGGCCCTGTCATCAGTCGGCTTGGGTGATCGCGTACATCACAAGCCCAACGAGATGTCTGGAGGGCAACGACAGAGAGTGGCGATTGCCAGAGCACTTGTGAATGAACCGTCTATAATCCTTGCCGATGAGCCGACCGGAAATCTGGACAGCAAGACCGGTGAGGAGATCATGGCAGTATTCGATCGTCTCAATGATGACGGCCATACGATTATTCTTGTAACGCACGAAGAAGACATAGCTGGCCATAGCAGACGCGTAGTCAAATTACATGATGGCGAAGTTGCGTTGGATGAAGTAGTCGTGACTACTGATTAGAGTTAGCATCCTAGTGGCATGATACTTTGACTGGACTCGGCTATATCGAGTCCTTTTTTTGTGATTCATTAACGTTCAAGCGACGCTCCATCCTCGACGGCGTCTTCTGAGGATGAACGAGTCAAACAGTTTCCGTCCGAGCGGACTATTCTCGACCGAACATGGTATTTATCCTGGTTGACGACATGGGATTCGGTGACCTGATCCGCCCTAACCATGAATCTCGGATTCGAACATAATACCTTGATCAGATCGCCAGACAGGGCATGGTATTCACAAATGCTCATGCCTGCTCGTCAGTTTGCACGTCATCTCGGTATCCGCTGATGCCCAGACGATACTGTTGGCGCACTCCGATGAAGAGTGGCGTACTGTGTGTGATAGCAGCTGCTTGTTTCGGTAAGTGGCATATGGGTACGAATTTGCCAACCATCGACGGCGGTCTGCCGTCGGTGACGAAAGCGAAACAAACGTTGATTGGACTGGGTTGATCCAGAATGGTCCCAACTCAATGGGGTTTGGCCGGTTCTTTGGGATTTCCACGTCCCTAGATATGCGCCTTATGTGTAGATAGAGGATGGCCGGTTCATGGGCGTGCCCAATGAAATTAATGCGTTCCTGGAGCCAAACCGCCCTGGTCCGGCACATCATGATATGCTGCAGTGGGCGTACTATCGGATATCACGGAACGCGCAATAGAGAATATCTCTATTCGATCTGATTCTACGAACACACTCTTCTTATATTTACCATCTAGTGCACCGCATACACCCCTCGTCGCCATGGCCGACCTCAGAGGCCGAAGTGGTCTAAACAGCTATGCCGACTTCTACCTCAGGGCGATTGGTCAGTCGGACAGATCGTCAAAGAACTGACCCGGTCTCGCCGAGAATAATCTCTTCATATTTGCGAGTGACAACGGTTGTTCACCAATGGCAGATGTCGAATTCCTGCATCCATAAGAACATCCCCCCCAGTTACCACTTTCGCGGTCATAGGGCCGGTACCTTCGAGGGTGTCCACGGAATTCCATACGTGGTCAGGTGCCTGGAGGCGGTCCCGGCGGCAACAACCTGTGATGTAACCATCTGTCTCACAGATTTTATGGTAATAATTGCAGAGATTCCAAGTACTCATTCGCCTGAAAACACTGGTGCCTACACCATCAGTACCGTGCCTCTTTTTACTGGAAATACGGCGGTCGGCGACTCCCAGCGAACGGCGGCGGTACAACAATCAATCACGGCTATGTTCTCGATTTGGTAGGGCAACTGGAAACTGGAATTCTGCCCGGGGTCTTGCGGGTGGAGTAACTCTATCGATGAGGCTGCGTTAGAACTTGGTTCTCCACCATTTAGTTGTACGACCTTCATACCGATATAGCGGAGGAGAACGACCTCTACGAGTACCGACGCGATCTTGTCGCTAGATTGACAGATGATCTTTCCCGAATAGTTGCTCAGGGGCACAGTAGGCCCGGGCTAGGTGTTGACTTTGACAGGCCTCTCCATTGGGAACAACCCAACTTGCTATAATAGCATACGATGTTTTTGCAGTTCCTCCGTCCGTATAGACAGCGCATCATCTCGGTCAGAGGCAATCTGGATCAACACTTTATGCGACGCCCCGCTCTAGTCGTTTCTATCTGCTATATATCTGGACTTCTCCTCGGGCACTATTCTTCGCTATCACCGGGATTCTACTTCCGTTCTGTAGCTCTGTTGGCCCTCGTCACTCTGTTACAGAAGAGGAACTTCTCGAAGTATGATTGCGTCGCCAGCTTTTGCCTTTGCGGGATGCTGTCTGCCTCAGGCGCATTTTGGTACGTTGTGCAGACTCGTACCGTACCGGGACATCATATTGCTCGCTACTCCGGCCAGAACGAGCCAGCGTTGATCAAAGGCCACATTGTAAAAGAGCCAGATATTCGGTCCGCTTACGCATTGGTGACCGTTTCTGCCGATTCCATTATACCAGCCAATAGGCAATCTGCCCTACCGGCAGTCGGGCTCCTTTTGGTTCGACTGGATGGGGATCTCGCGCCCGGGAAATCCGGCGACCTGATCGCGGTCACAGCACGTCTGCGAAGTCCCTCCCCTGCCAGAAATCGTGGTGGTTTTGATGCGTGGTCCTACTACTCCGGGCAAGGCATTTATGTTCTCACGAGCATCCGAAAACCGGCCAACTACACCATACTCAAATCCACAAATGCATCCTCCTTTCACGGGTCTGTTATTCGACCTTTGAAACTTCATATAGAAAGTACAATTGACCGAACTCTGACAGGGACCCACGCGGCATTGATGAAAGGCATTCTTCTTGGCCAGAGAAGACAGCTTCCTGATGACCTATTAGCCGCGTTTACCTCGATCGGACTGACCCACATTCTTGCCGTCTCCGGACTACATGTAGGGATCATCACTCTGATCTGCATGACTCTCTTCGCACTGCTGCGTCTGCCGCGACCTGCTACCGTGTCTGTTACAATTCTCCTTCTAGTCATGTACGCGTTTATTACTAATCTCACACCGTCTGTCATTAGGGCCTCACTTATGGCTGGACTCCTTCTGGTTGGAGATCTTCTGGACCGACAGTCAGACTCGGTCAATATCCTCTGTGTCGCTGCAGTCCTGATACTTGTCATATGGCCTCAGGCGATATTCGCCCTGGGATTCCAACTCTCATTTGTAGCGACCTTCGCCATTGTCGTGGGATATGAAAGGCTCAAGAGCATACTCCCGACTTCAATTCAGATGTCTTCGGCATGGTGGATCCGATGGATCCGAGATGGGTTCGCCGTCTCAATCGCAGCTCAGATAGGGACTATGCCCATTATCGCCTATTCCTTCTTTCAGACTGCGCTTATGGCTTCCCTGGCGAATCTGGTGATTGGACCATTAGTATTCCTGGCTACTACATTGGGTGTGCTTTCCGTATTCGCCGATCCCGTCAGCGCAGGTCTTGCCTCACTCTTTGGCGCCGCTAATTGGGTTTCGCTTGAGGGCATGATCACTGCTTCCACATTCTTCGCATCATTCCCAGGTGCCCTTATCCTAGTTTCGAGACCCTCGATGGCAGGTATGGTAATATATTACTCGATATTGCTACTGTTGGTCTTTCCCGTTAAGATGCGACATAGGTATATAGCGGGAGGGATCGTGCTGTCAGCTATCGCGCTCATTGCTCTCATACGCTCGAGCAATTCAGACGATCTGGTCATTACGATGATTGATGTGGGACAGGGAGACTCTATTCTGCTCCGTTATCCAGACGGATATACCATGTTGATCGATGGCGGACCAGCCAGTCCTTCCTTTGATGCCGGTTCGCGGACAATTGTTCCATATCTGAGGGCCAGTGGAATTCGTCATATCGACAGCGTTGTTGTATCACATCCACACACTGACCATTACGGTGGCTTGCCCGCTATTGTAGGTGCTGTCAGTATCGGAGAGATCATAAATGGCGGCGTTGAACCGGAATCGCGATACTATCAGTATTGGAGGAGGGTAGCTGCCGAGCATGGTGTACCGGTTCGAGCGGTATCCTCTGGCGACACCCTATTCGACCATGACCCCGTAAAGGTCTTTTTCCTGCATCCCGACCCAGCATTTGCCCACAATCCACCAAGCCACGGTGCGAACAACGCGTCGGTCGTAATGAAACTGGTCTATCGTGACTTCAGTCTGTTACTGACTGGAGATGCCGAAGAAGAAGCTGAACGCGCGATCATGATTCGTGATGGCAATATCAGGAGCACAATCCTTAAGGCAGGTCACCACGGGAGCCGAACATCAAGCACACCCGCTTTCATGGAGGCAGTAAATCCTGAGGCGGTCATCATCTCCGTGGGAGTCAGGAATAAGTTTCGGCATCCTGCGCCTGAGGTCGTAGGTCGGTATAGAGAATATGGGGCCGACGTATTTCGTACGGATCGACACGGGGCCATAACGATTCGTACTGACGGATTTGACTTCGAGATAACACCCATGATAAGCTTCAATCCTCGCGAAAGGTGGCTCACACCGGCGGCGGCATTGGCCAGTATTTTCTTGACACATTTTCCCACTCACTCTATCTTTGGCTCTGATAGATTGACTCTGAATTAGCTGGCCAAGTAGAGGCCGTTCTAATTAAGAATAGTAAGAAAAACAAAGTCAGGCCACGAACGCGCGTGATTCTAACAGGCTACTCCGGCCTGAGTCACTACACGCTATTGTTCGCGGCCTGTTTTCGTCTACACCGATCTGCCTAACGAATGACTTCGTCCTATGTCGCAAACACGAATATCAATTCTTGGCCTACTTGTCGCGGTTAACATAGCGTGGAGCTGTAATGCGCTGGGACAGCGCCCCGACGACCGTGAAGATGCAGTCGAAACCGCAGCGGCACGGGCCCAATACGAGCAGGATATCCAGGGATACCTTGCGGAAGTTGAGAATGGACAAGCCGACGCGCAGCTGAGAGACCAACTGATACGTGCCTATCAGATCGTTGGGAAATACAGTGAAGCTGAGGAACAGGCGAGAATCGCCGTTACCGAAAGTGATTCCTCAAGTGCAGCAATGTCTTCCCTCGGACATTTGCTGATTCTGCAAGGTAACTACGACGAGGCTGAACTTCTGCTGAAGAAGGCCGTGTCGCTACCGCAAGCGAAGAGCATCTCTCACCTGCGACTAGGGCGTCTTCTGTTGGACACCGGCCGAAAATCCGAGGCCCGTTCCGAATTCGAGTCCGTAATGCGCCTCTATCAGAGTGGAAACCGCGACGGCCAAGCTGGTGTGCTCGATGCTGCGCTGGCGGCAAAGTATCTGTCGCGATTTCGTGACGCTAACCGACTTTTTCAGGAGGCAATTAACCTTCCTGGAGATCATCTCGATGCCTATGTGGCATGGGGTAAGCTGTTTCTCGAAAAGTACAATCGAAAAGATGCTACATTGACATTCGAGGACGCTCTAAAGATTGACCCCTCCTATCCGCCGGCCTTAGCCGGTTTGGCAGATGCCCTTTCTGAGAGCAGAACTTCCGTTGCCGAAGCCAATGCCAGGAAAGCGCTTGAAATCAATCCAGCCCTGATGGAAGCACGGAATCTTCTGGCTCGTCTTTACCTCGATGATGAGCAATACGAAGCAGCCATAGAACAGCTTTTGACTGCCCTCGAGGTCAACTCCAAATCTGCAGAGACGCGTTCGCTTCTAGCTGCCTGTTACCATGCGATGGGACGCGAGGACGATTTCGACACTCAGGTAGCTCGTGTTCTAAGCGTCAATCCAGCCTATGGCCAACTCTACTCAACCGTTGCCGACAATCTGTCGAGGCGATATCGATTTGTCGAAGCCATTGAAATGGGGCGCACAGCCATAGAGCTGGATCCAGAACTGTGGTCTGCATACTCGGGCCTCGGTGTAAATCTATCGCGTGTGGGCCGGGAGGAGGAGGCTCGCGAGTTCCTCGATCAAGCATTCGATGGTGATTCATACAATGTATGGACACTAAACACATTGAATCTCTTTGATTCCATCGACAAATACACGACCCACAAAAGTGATCACTTCATACTCAAACTGGATAAAGACGAAGATCCGGTATATGGTAAATTGGCCCTGGAGCTATTGGAAGAAGCACATAGGACAGTTTCCCCGCGTTACGGCTTCGAACCAGAACGCCCTATCCTGGTCGAGCTGTTCCCACAGCACAACGATTTTGCCGTGAGAATTTCAGGGCTCCCGGGAGCAGGGGCACTGTTGGGAGTTTGCTTCGGAGAGGTCGTCGTAGCGGATTCGCCCAAGGCTAGACCGGTAGGTTCATTTAATTGGGGCCAGACGCTATGGCATGAGTTTGCTCATGTAATACACCTACAAATGACTAGAAATCGTATTCCCCGCTGGTTGGCAGAAGGTATTGCCGTCTATGAGGCTCGCATTGCACGGCCTGAGTGGGACATTGACCTGTCCCTTGAATTCGCGCATGCTGCCGAACGCGGCGAACTGTTGAAAATCAGCGACCTGAATAGTGGATTCACCAGGCCGAAATCTGCCGAGCAGGTAATCCTCTCCTACTATCAAGCGTCTATTGCCGTAGAGTTCATTGTTGAAAAGTATGGCTTTGAGGCAATTCGGCGTATGTTGACGAATTATGAAAAGGAGAAGTCTACCGACCAGGTTATCGAGGACACCTTCAAGATCAGCTTCGATGATTTTGATCAGGCATTTGCAGAATATGCCGATGAGATTACGCAGGACACACGGAAGGCTATCCGATTCTCAGCCGCTACTGGCAAGCAACTCTCTGAGGCAGATTTGCGGGCCGAAATCGCTGCGAATCCTGGCAGCTTTTATGCCCACCTCTATCTTGGTCGTGTACTAATTGCGGATGGACAGGAATTCGA
Source organism: Candidatus Latescibacterota bacterium (assembly GCA_018667995.1). Lineage (GTDB taxonomy): Bacteria > JAAXHH01 > JAAXHH01 > JAAXHH01 > JABIQT01 > JABIQT01. The sequence continues at coordinate 559 of JABIQT010000256.1, read as the reverse complement.
GGCTGTTCAGTTACTGAAAAAGGCCAGAGAGTTATTGCCGAGATACATTCATCCCGGCAATCCCTATGAATTACTGTCTGAGATTTACCAGAAGAACGGTGACATTGACGGGCAGGTTGTCGAGATGGAGGCGCTCCTGGCAATCGATGAGGATGACATAGAAACATGTAAGGGCCTGGCTGCTATCTACGAGAGCAAGGGACAGAACAATGAGCTGATAGAGGTCCTTTCGAAGGCGACGATGATCAATCCATTTGACTCCTCGGTCCGCAACATGCGCGGTCGTGCCTATGAACGCATCCAACAATACGACAAAGCCATAACGGAATTCACGGCGGCGCTGAAGATCGAGACCACCGATCTGGCCGCAGCCCACTACAATCTCGCTCGGGTCTACCTGGCGGCAGGTCGGAGATCGGACGCCAGGAATTCCGCATTGTCCGCACTCAAAATTGCACCCAATTTTGGGGAAGCTCAAGAGATACTGCTGGACGCGATGGAAAGGTAATAGGTCCGACGGAGAATGCCGCGTAGCTGGCATCCCAACATGAATAAACGG
>JABIQT010000368.1 GCA_018667995.1 Candidatus Latescibacterota bacterium | reverse complement strand
GGTCAATCGTTTGGATCAACTCTTGATTGGTCTTCTGGATCTTGTTGATGATCTGCTGACGGTTTTCCGCCTCCTCCGTGGCAACTTCCAACTGATCCTGGCGCCTCGTTGCCTCCAGGGAGATCGCTTTCAACTCTGCGGAGGTGGCTTCCAGCTGATCCTGAAGGCCTCCCGACTCCTCGGTCAGGCTCTCAACCTTTAGACTCCGCTTGCTGGCCTCCGCGCCCATCTCATGTATCTCAACTTCCTTCTCATGTATCTCAAGTTCCTTCTCATGTATCTCAACTTCCTTCTCATGTATCTCAAGTTCCTTCTCATGTATCTCAACTTCCTTCTCAATTCGACTGACCTCAGCGTCTGCATACTGGCCGCTAAGGGCCAGGTAAACACGTCGAGAGAGCTCGTCAGCCGGACTTGATTCATCAGCTTTCAGAAAATCACGCATGAGACCCCGAACATCGAGGTTGAAGCTTGCGTTCTTTCGTTTCTGCACGAGTTGTCGAAGAGCAAGATGGAACAGGAGGAGCGTCATCTGCCATCGAACACGAGGGTCCGCAATGGCCTGCAGCATGTGGCTGCCTTGCTCCACCAACCACTGACCGGCTTCGATGTATTGTGCCACGTTCGTATTTGAGCTGCCCCATGAATCGGCGTGATCTCTGTAGATGACCAAGGGGTCTGGCAGATACAAGACTTTCTCGGCTCCTATGCTGCCAAGGACGAACAGATATTCTCTAAACAGAGCAATACCAGGACACTCCATCTGTTCCCACGGAACGCAGTTCTTCAGGAAATTCGGACGAAAGAAACCCATATTGCCCAGTAGCGGCAGTTCGTCCAGCAAATATCCTGTGACCAGGTCGTGGCCGGAGCACACATCTATCTTTCCGGAGAATCCTGGACTGGGTGGCGTGCTGTCGGTTCCTTCCAAGAGCGTGAAAGCGGTGAACACTCCCTCGGGGCGTCCGTGCCCTTCCAAAGCCTTATGGCAGGCCTTCAGGAGATCCGGGGCGTACAGATCATCATCTGCGATCCACCCGAAGTATGTGCCGCGTGCAGCGCCAAGCAGTGCACGCCAGTTACCGACCTGGCCAAGCGTCTCTTCGTTGTTGACGATCCGAATACGGGGATCATCGGTTTGTAGATCGGCGCTGGTAAGTGTCCTGTCCGAGCCGTCGTTTCCAATGATGATCTCAAAATCACCGAAGGACTGCGCCAGTACGGATTGTACGCTCTCGCGGAGCAGATCGACTCTGTCGTAGGTGGTAAGACCGATCGAAAAGAACGGTGAGCCGGTCATCGTATCACGATTCATTGGGCCGTCCCGCTTCCAGTTCGCCGATGTGCTTTCGCAGCGATGTGCACTCGGCATCAAGTCTCTCAACCAACACGCCACGCTCGTCCGCCGCTGTCGCCAGTTCTTCAATCACATGAAGACGCTCATCACAGGCCGACTGCAGAGTCTCATTTTGTTTGGATAACGATGTGGCTGTATCGGTCAGGAATCGGATGACCTCCTTCGCATCAGCCACACCTTCTGTAGCCAAATCTCCAAGGCGTTGCAGGGCGAACTCATCGAACTTGCCGCCGCTGTAGGTAACAAAATCGTGAAGGCCGTTGGACATGCACGGGCCACACAAGTCGTGCCGACTCTTCAAGCCGACGATTTCCTCGAGCGACGTGTCGACGAATGAGCTGATCCGGCCTTGGTCGAAGTCGCTGACGGCACAGCACAGAACGGTGTTTCCCGCTGCGTCGATCGTCACTTGATCGTCCAGTAGGCTGCAATTGGTACTCGGGTTGTGCTGCAACTGCGGTAGGATGTCCCTGGAATTGAGAAGCACAAGCCCGGAGAGTGACTTTGCAGGCTCACTCTCCTGAGCGACAGTCTCCTGTTGAATCATCTCAAGATTCTTCTCGATCGGCATGATGATCCCCCAGATTGAGCTGAAACTGAATCCCAGCTTCTGGGCGAAGTCACGCAGCGGCGCCTCGTCGGCAAGATTGTGGGCATACCTGTGGAACAGGACTTCGATCGAGGTACGTGAACCGACCTCCTCATGAAGGTCGGCCAGTATTCCCATATTCTTCTTGACCTCGTCGGCATCTCCTCCCGCGTGAGTGATCCCGTATGTGTCCTGCTTGAACCCTGACATGGAGATCCGAATACTCGTCGGATCAGCGCTCAGCACCTCACGCATCCATTTTGGTATCAGATTGAGATTCGTACTCAAACTCGGTCGCACACCGCGCTCCGCCGAGAGTTGGAGTATCTCGGGTAGTTCGGGATGGAGGAGAGGTTCATTCCACACATAGAGGTAGATGGCCTCTATGTCAGATTCAGATTGAGCCTTTGAAAGGATTCTCTCGTACAACTCGACGGACATACGCTGCCCCCGTCGCCACTGCGACACGTACCCATTTGGACATGAAGGGCAAACGAGATTACAGGTCGTATTGATCTCGATGTTGTAAACGAGTCTCTTACGCATCAGGACTCCCATGATTTGCTGTCGCCACGCTACCTACCAATCCCCGGCGATTCGTTCGGCAACCATCCGGTTGCCTCGATCACCGCAGTGACTGCCGTCGATGAAAATTTCGTCTTGTGATGAGAGATCATCAAAGACCCTGCTGCAGTCCACGAACTGGAATCCGTCCATCCTGCCTGCGAGGTCGCCAAGCGAATCTCTGATACTCTCGTAGCACGCTCTGTAGTACTCCACCTGTACCGGATGCCAAACGGCGAATCGCGTGGCTTCTCGCTCTGTGAGCTCCTTTTCGGTAACAGGCATGCAGGGCTGAAGCGCAAACACATATTTGGGGCATCCAGTTCTGGTCAGTGCTACAGCTGCGAGGTGCACGTTCGCAGACAACACGTCTGCGACCTCCTGCGGAGACGGCTCGGTATCCAGTTGTGGCTGAGATTCCTGGATACGACTATGACCGACAAACGCTCGTGAAAAATTGATGCACTCGTTGAAGTGTTCGTCACCATAGGTATTGAACCAGCGGACGTTCCTACGATTCCACGCCCAGTGAGCCTCGTTGAAGCCTGATAGACAAACGACCGCATCTGGCGCCATCACGGCCAGGACGTTCTCAATGAGTATCCGCTCATGGGTCGATGCCCACGCGGGGCACGCCGCGGTCGTGACGCTCGCTCGGTTGCGAACCTGATCGAGGTGAGCCTCGAGAAAGACTGCAACCGTACCATCATCTGGCACGCCAACACCAAATGCGGTCGAACCTCCAACGAGAAACACCCGATCCTCACCCGCCGGTTTTTCAATGGGAATGCTTGTAGGTGATCGAAAGTGTTGGTCATTGACCTGTACATGCTCACGTGACTGCCGCATCGGCATGACGCCTACGAAGGGCGTCGGTGTCAATTTGATATCCCACGGGTATTGCGGCAGTTCGCTCTCAGCCTTCCGGGGATCCGCATATGCCTGCGCCAGCGCTTGGACTTCCTGGGGATCGCTGACAAACTTGCCGAGTCTTTCGGCACTCTGTTTCTCGGCGATCCTGCGACGGAGTGACATCACAGAGGATGACCGTGTGACGGAAACCCGTCCGCAGATGAACATGATGATCGCCAGAGTCACGGCACCAGCGACAGTCGCTCCGCCCCACGTCGTGTCAAACATCTGATGCACGCCTGGAGACTTCCTGCTCGATGGCACTGAAAACGCCACGCCTATGGTTGACCGATGTGGCCTGAATGGTATGAATCATCACAGACCCAGGGGACCGAAGTCGACACCGGGGTAGTATGCGGCGAAAGATTTCACCCGCTCGACTTGAGCCTTGCTGAAGACTTCGGGGCCTCGCCCCGGAGTTCCTCGATTGAAGCGTGTGACATAGTAGTCGGCGTCGGTCCCGTCACGGTATGTCTTCGAGTCCAGCAACGCCTTGTCGATTTGCTGCCGTTCGACCGAGACGTCCAGGAAGGCGAAGACCTCCGCCAACGTAGTTGCGGGTTGCCCGGTGAGCTTGCCGTACTCGACGAGCAGTACGCGATCTGTTCCAACGAAACCTGATTTCATCCAACTGACATAGAAATTGAAATACCAGGGCGCGATCATATCGATGATGAAATCTGTTCGAGCACTGTGTTCCAGCTGATGCCATGATTCCATGTCCATGTACGCCATCGGAAAGAGCGGTCCCTCCCTCTCGATGTGATCGATCTTGCTGGCGAGCATGTCAAAGAGATCGCGGACTTGCAGAATGACCTTGACACCGGGTCTGCCGATGAAGGCCTCCGTTGCCAGGCTAAAGCGGCAGTGCTGATTCGGTGTAATCAAATCCGCCTTCTCCGCGTGGCTATCGAGCATCCGCAGGTCAATTTCCTGCTCTCGGCGTTCGTAGCAGGGAAGCAGGACCGCTTTGGGCCAACCAAGGCACTGTTCAAGTAACCAGGTAAGCCAGGTCGACCCTGACTTCGGGGCAGCAACGACCCAACAGTGTCTTCGAGATACGGAACCACTCGAGCGCAACTGCTCCTGATACTCGTGCTGGAGAGCCTGATTCTCTTGATTTGAAGACGCGAGTGGTTGCATCTCTGTGATTTCCTCTTTGGAGGAATCTCCGTTTTCGTCAGTTTGCGACATCGAGTCAGTACAGGGGATAGATATCGTCGGGAGGATCGTTCTGACGGTCACTGCTGAACCATCTGTAAACACTAAACAGCGAAATCAGCCCTACCACTATGAGGAGCCACCAGTACCAATCAAGGTCCGGAATGTGTGCCATTCCCGCTTCCACTAAATCGTCATCCCCGGGAGAAACAGTAATTCGAGCCCATTCACTAGAGTCGTGCCAAGCCAGAGAGAATAACGGTCACCTGCACTGGATCCGCCCATTCCTCTTGAATCCATGATTGCGGAGCCAGCAGCCGTCGCCGTCATCCTACGACAACCCTCGCCACATCTCCTCGTCTCTTCATGCTCCGCCTTCGATCGTGTCGCCAGACTCATACAGATCCCTCTGATACGCGGGGTTCAGCCGCATCGTGGATGCGGGCAGGCAGACCAAACATCCCGAGGAAAGGCGCGCGATTCGTCTCATAATCCCACTTTACATGCAGTGGTCCGAACCAGTCACTCCGATCGAGTTGCCTTCCTTGGTTGGCAGCAACGGGCACGCCGAAGCCAACATTAAGAGAGTAGGCTCCCGCTTCCAGCATGAAGTCGATTTCGAAAGTGACCGTGGCGAACAACGCCCCACTGGAACTCTGTGGAGCAGCCCCCAGCAGATACGTCCCGGTGCTCGTCACGATCTGATCATAGCGGTTCTTGATAACCAGTGAAATGTGTCCAGACGTCCCCGCAGGCGTTCTAAAACAAACCTGCACCAAGGCGGTCTCTCCCATACCAACATGGCTGACTGGTTGACCATCGGTTCCCAGAACATTGACGGCCAACAAGTGTCTGTCTGCTTCGAGATCATCCGCGACCGACCAGAGTGCCCCCTGCTTGATCTTGGATAGTGTCGACCTCTCGACCTCGCCAGTTGGCTCCGGAGCGACGGAAATGGAGTCCGCCTGCGTGAGAGGTGCGTTCAATTCGGACATGTACTCATATACGACGCTGCGAGTATCACCGAAACAGATGGCCTCTCCTCTCCGGAGATACAGGGCCTTTGCACACAGAGACTTTACGGTGCCCATGTCATGGGATACCAAAACCAGAGTCAGTCCTTGATCTCTTAGCTGTCGCAGACGACCAAAACACTTCTGTTGGAAGAAGTAGTCTCCCACGCTGAGTGCCTCGTCAACCACCAGCACATCTGGTTCCAAGGCGATCTGGACTGAGAATGCCAGACGTACGAGCATACCAGTGGAGTAGGTGCGGACAGGCCTGTCGATAGCGTCGCCGATTTCCGCGAATGCGACGATATCGTCGAATCTATTCTCTAGCTCGGTACGCGTCAGGCCCATCAGCAGGCCATTCATGAAGACGTTTTCCCGCCCTGTGTAGTCCGGAGAAAAACCACTGCCCAGTTCAAGTAACGCGGTGATTCGCCCACTGACATGCACTTCCCCGGCAGACGGCATCAAGGTCCGCGAGATGATCTCAAGCAGCGTGCTTTTGCCGCTGCCATTGCGACCGATGATTGCTACGGCTTCGCCGCGATTCACCTCGAAGGACACGTCGTGCAATGCTCGTATTCCCGGCTCGCGACTGGCAGTTCCGGGCAGCATTGCCTTGGAAAGGCGAGCCCACGGACTGCGCGGCAGAGAGTATGTCTTGCTGACTCCCCTGACTGTGATGGCTGCGTCGCTCATCGTTTCTGCGCCGCAAAGAAGGACCGAAACCAAACTGCAAAAACCCAGTAGAGCCACCATTTCCACGGCACTCTGCCATAGTGACTTCGTACGACTTGGATCGCCTCCTGATAGTGTCGCTTTCTCTGCGTCCTGGTCTTGGAACTGTCATGACTGCGATTCAGAGCCACCAGTTCCTCTTCAAATCCGAGAGGTCCAAATCGACGGTACAGTCTCCACCAGAGATCGTAGTCCATCGCCAGCTCAAAATCTTCGTTCAAACCGCCAACTGCCTCCCAGGCCGATCGACGAATGAGTGTCGCTGGCTGAGAAATGAAACATCGCACCGCCAGACGCCGTTCATTGAAGGGCTCGACCCAGACGTTTGATCTGTTTGTCAGGCTCGAATCCGCGTCCTCCGCCAGTGCGTAAGCCGCGGGCCACTCGTGGTGAGCCTCCAGTGCATCGACCAGGACCCGCAAGCCTCCGGGAAGGTAACAGTCATCACTGTTCAGCCACCCCACATACGGAGCAGTGCCCTTTTCGATGGACTCATTGATTGCCGCCGCTTGCCCACTGTCGGGATGACTTCTCCAGCCTGACAGGCGTGGCTCCCATTGCCGGATAACATCTACTGATGTGTCGGTCGATCCCCCGTCAGCAACGAATACTTCGACAGGGACTTCCTGCGAAAAAATGGACTCAAGCGCATCGGTGAGATATCGCCCCTGATTGAGGCTTGGCACCGCAATTGTCACTACTGGAGTTTTGCTGTCGACATTCATATGAGGTCTGCGAACATCGGTCGAAGACGACGGAAGAAGAGATAGCAGGCGGCGCTGAAGAAGACACCAGAAGCAAAGTAGATGGCCAGTCCCAAAAGATCAGGCGTCGCGCCAACCAGTAAAACGAGTCGAAGTTGCTGGACGATGAATGTCAGCGGATTGAGCAACAGAATGCTCTGATGGACTCCACCAATGATGTCAATACTGTAGAACACGGGTGTCACAAAAAGCATCGCGTGGGCAACCAAATCAGCAATCTGCTTGAGATCTCGCGTGACAGTGCCGAGTGCGCTAAAGAGCCATCCTACACCGAACAAAGCGGGAAAGAAGGCCAGAAGAATCAGAGGGGCATACAGTACTGAAACAGTGGGGAAGCCGACGATAAGAGTATAGCTGACAAGCCACACGCACAGGCTGATGAACGCCCGCCCCGTCGATGCGATGGCCAAGACGCAGGCGAGCAGTTCGAGAGGGAAAACAACCTTCTTGACGAAGTTCGGATTGTCAGTAATCAGAGTTGGTGCACTCCGAAAGCACTCGGCAAACAGATTGAACACGATCAGACCGGCAAAGAGCATGAACCCATAGGTCTCCACGTCTCCCTCCCCTCCCCATCTCGCTCTCAGCACAACACCAAATGCAAAGGTGTAGACAGCAAGAAGAAACAGGGGCTGTATGAGTAACCAAGCGCCACCGCCTAGTGTGCCTCGTTGACTGGCCCCGAATTCCCTCCGAACCAACTCCGATAGCAGCCCCCACCTGGCCAAGGGCACGCGCAGTTGCATCATCATCCTGCACCTTCGGTGGTGCGGAGTTGCTTGCAGGCGAAGTCAAGTTCCTCGATGAGCTGAAGGCGCTGTTGAGCCACTTCCTGCAGTTCTTCGATAACCGTGCCGCGCTTCTGGCATTCCATCTCGATGACGTGGAGTTTCTCCGCCATACGAGTGACCTCTGCACGGGCTTCGTGCTCTCCTGAAACTTCCCCTGCCTGTAGTGTTTCCGCCGCCGCTGTCAGCGCCTCGAACCAGGAGCAGTCCTCTTCATATCCCATTCTGCTGAGTAGCTCCGGGAACAATGCTTCAAACAGTCTGCCGAGGTCACGATCAAAATGCTGCCGCCAGCCGGCCGCGACACCTGATCGGTAATGGCTATGAATGTTGATGTCACCCGGTTTCCGGCCACTGCGATTCTCGAATGAGTGACGTGAAACTGCCGCAGCAAGTACTTCGGGCGGGATATTCCACTCTAGAAAATCCACGATTGCCGCGAATTCATGTAGCGCATCAGCGCTCAACGACTCGTACTTGGTCACAAAGGAATCATCTATGCCTCCAGCCCAAGATCTCATGGCGTGCTCAATGTGGCGGCTATCGAATAGACACGTCAGCAAACGATCCCGCTCTGATAGAGATAGCAGAGGCCCACGAATCGCCGCAGTTACATTGTTCGGCGTGTGACTGTATGTGTATGAGTACATCATCGACACGAGTCGATCGCGTGGGTCGCGCAAGACGACGACAGCTTTCTGTCCTGTTTCTTTTTGCGTCAGCCAATCCTGCGCAGATCCATTGTAAACCGGTCCGACCAGGGTTCCGGGATCTTGCGCAGGCCATGTTTCGCGCTGCAGATCAACACCCGAGTTGCCCAGACCCACGCTGCTGTGTGCCACGATCTCGGGAGAGGTCAGCACATCGCGCACCCATTGACTTCCGCATTTGTGGAAAGTCATGTGTAGTATTTTTTGTCCACTTTTAGCCATCATACGGGCATCCTGGAAGTGGTTACTCTGGATGAGATCTTAATACGCCCCACGACCGCTCAGAACAATCGGTATGGTCTGCAGCATGATTCGTAGGTCGAGCCAGACAGACCAATTCTCGATGTAGTAGATATCCAGCTTGATCATGTCATCCAATGCGAGAGCGCGGCGGCCACTCACCTGAGTGAGTCCGGTGATACCCGGCAGCACATCGTGTCGACGCTTGTGCCACTCGCTGTAGTGGTCCACTTCATAGGGCACGTGCGGACGTGGGCCCACCAGGCTCATTTCACCTTTGATGACATTGATCAGTTGCGGCAGTTCATCGAGACTCAAACTGCGCATGAAGCGACCTATTGGCGTCACCCGGGGATCATTGCGCAACCTCAGGACAGGATCTGAACCGGCAACGTTCTTCATGCGCAGCTCCTCGAGCTGCTCTTCGGCGTCGTGTACCATCGAACGAAATTTATACATCCTGAATCGACGGCCGTCTTTGCCCACACGCTCCTGCGGAAAGAAGACGGTGCCCTTTGAGGACCAGGAGACCAGCACAGCGAGACACAGTCCGAGGGGAGCACCTATCACCATCAGAACCGTAGACAGAAGCAGGTCCAGACTTCGCTTGGCGACCTGACTGCGAAGGCGTGACAGTCCTTCTTCAGGCGTGAACAATGGAAACCCGGCGACCTCTTCAACTCGCGCAGGTGACAACAACAGACTCGGCACGTCGGGGATGGAGCGGAACTCGATACTTGATTGCGCACACAGTTTCATCAGGCGCGCGATATCATCGGACGTCGGCTTGTTCAGGGCTGCCACCATCTGATGTATTCTCACCTCGTGCAAGATCACAGGTAACTCCGCCAAACATCCGAGAATCGTCAGTTCGCCAACGTCAGCGTCTTCCCCATTCTCTTCGTCCGCCACGAAGCCAACCACCTTGTAACGTGAGTGGCGCATGGCGTCGACGGCCTGTTGGAATCTCACACTTGTCGGGTTCACTCCCACAACAAGCACGTTTGTGATTCCCAAGCCCTGCCCGAACAGCACACGCTCAAAGGTGCGCCAGCAGAGCCTCCAGCCGCTGAGAAACAGCAGCGCCAGAATCCACGAGATACCGATCGTCAGCCGCGAGTAGCTTTGCTCTTCGACGCCGGAGACGCCGCCGCGAATGAGAAAGCTGATGGCCGCCACAAGAAGGAAAGCCAGCGCCGAACCGCGAAAGATGGACGCAATGTCATCCCACTCTAGTGATGCATTGCCCTTCCTGTAGACCCCCGAGGCTTGCAGGGCGACGACACTGACGACACCAACCACGATAGCGAAACGAATGTAGACTTCCAGTGATGGAACCAGGCGATCGGGGAGGAAGGTCAGGGTGAATCGCAGCCAGAAGGCTACCATGAAGGCAGCTCCGGTTGCGAATGCGTCCAGAATCATCGCCACCCAGACCCCACCGAAGGCACGCAGGCTCAAACCTGACTCCTTGCAGATATGCCGGTCTGCCGGTCGTCAGCCACAATTTCGTCGTACAGCCGGATCGTCTGGTCGAGGATGGTGTCGG
>JABIQT010000374.1 GCA_018667995.1 Candidatus Latescibacterota bacterium | reverse complement strand
GCCAGCACGCGCAACGCAGTGGACGTTGGACCAATACTGCCGCGTAAACCAGCCGGTCTTTTGCGCATAGCTTTGACCGACGAGGTCGATCATCCGAAGGGCCAGCCAGAAATGTGCCGGTGTGAAATTCCAAAATCCACGGAGGTCGGCGACCAATAGATATGGACACCGCATGTAGGAGCCAGAGAGTCGCTCTGGCCAGTCACGGAAGTTTGCTGAGTCGGGCTTGTTGATTGGGTTTGTCACGGAGAGCAGAATGCCCGATCTTGCAGGTCGCGGCAACCAAGCGATACCCTCGCCCCTATACTTTGTGTATAGAATATACAATGATGGCCATATTTGCAGGATAACCCGCTATGGGGAGATCCTGTTGGATATAAATATCTGTATCCTGCAATCCTGTCCGCCAGTGGTCGGCTGCCAGTATCGTAATACCCTAGAGTTACAGCGCCCGTTCGTCAGTTGTCCTGCACATTTTTCCACCTCCCCCCGCCAAACCGCTTCTGCACCACTAGGGGAACGTGTGACAATCCACTAGCATCGGACATCAAGCCAACGCAACCGCCAACGAAAGATTGTCGGCGAGGCTTGGCAGTTGGCCTCAGTCGATTGCTGAGCTCCAACCAAGTCAGGCGAAGGCGTGAAAGAAGCTGCCAGGAAGCAGACATGAATTGGGCACGGCGAGTCCTACTAGTTCTCAGAATGCGACATGGAAAAACGATTATGAATGACAGTCATACATCATGACTTTGGGCTCACTACAAGACCTCAACCTTGAACCTGTGTATGAGTCCGGATACCAGAATCTGGTTACAGACTTTTACGTACCTTGTCTAAAATGCGCTGTCTTATACGAACGATCGGCGGGCTACTTCACCAGCAGCGGACTAAGTGCCGCGGCGAAGGGGATTGCGCATCTCCTGAACAACGATGGAGAAATACGGCTGATTGCATCTCCGAAGCTAAATGAAAATGACATCGCTGCAATGCGAGAGGGGTCTCGCGATAGACAGGAAGTCATCGAAGACGCTGTTAGAACCTCATTCCGTGACGCAGAGAACAAGCTTGTTAATAATCGACTCAGTGCGCTCTCGTGGCTGATAAGCACAGGAAAGCTAAAGGTAAAATTAGCTCTCCTTACAGGTCCTGATGGGGCGACGAGTGGTGGCTTTTATCATAAAAAAACAGGAATCATCACTGATAGCAATGGCGATTATGTCGCATTTACTGGGTCAGGAAATGAGACAGTCGGTGGCTTGATATCTAACCACGAATCCATATGCGTCTTTGATTGCTGGGAGACCAACAAACACGCCCAACAAGTCAGGGATTACTTTAAGAACGAATGGAACAGCCCGCACCCACACCCAACTCTCGAAATAATTGATTTCACTGACGCGACAGATGAAATATTAGAGCCCTACAAGGGGAATAATCCGCCAAGGATCGATCCAGAAGAACTCGAGACACAAGCTACCCCAGTAGTGAAGATTAACAAATGGCGACATCAGGACGACGCCGTAACTGAATTCCTCCGCCACAAGCGTGGGATACTCGAAATGGCCACGGGCACCGGAAAGACACGCACAGCACTACGAATTGCTCGATCGCTGCTGAACGACAACGTCATTGACACCATCATCATTGCAGCTGATGGCACGGACCTATTGGACCAATGGCACGGGCAAGTCTTGTCGCTCCTCAAGGAGCAATCAAAGCCCTGGGCGCTCCACCGACACTATGACACGCATCACGAACGCGAATTTTTCGATGCTGCCCCTACTGCAGCAGTACTGCTTTGCTCACGCCAAGCACTACCACCAGCATTGTCCCAACTAAACGATAGCAACGCGAAACGTTGCCTACTCATCCACGATGAAGTGCATAGACTTGGAAGCCCCAGCAACCGCCGAGACCTCGCTGAACTCACAGACTCCATCACTTATCGGCTCGGACTCAGCGCCACCCCCGATCGTGAATATGACTCTGAAGGCAATGAGTTCATCCAAGAACACTTGGGCCCCGTATTGTTTGAGTTCACCCTCGAGGATGCCATCCGTCGCGGCATCTTGGCCCCATTCGACTACCACCCCATCACGTACACGCCGTCCGAGGAAGACCGGGAAGCAACAAAGAACGTCTACAAAATAAAGGCAGCTCGCGAAGCTGCTGGCAATCCAATGACAAAGGAAGAGCTCTGGATCGCCCTGGCCCGTGTATACAAGGTTTCACGCACTAAACTCCCGCTATTCAGAACCTTCCTCAAAACTCACCCATCACTCCTCGATCGTTGCATCATCTTCGTGGAGGAAATGGAATACGGAGAGTCCGTCTTAGAGATCGTTCACACTGTCCACCACGACTTCCACACGTACTACGGCGGGGAAGACCAGGAGGTGCTGAGGCGATTTGC
>JABIQT010000663.1 GCA_018667995.1 Candidatus Latescibacterota bacterium | reverse complement strand
CCGTATTTGTTGGCAGCCGGCGAGAGGGCAAGGTATATGCGCTTCAGGATCTGGATGGTGACAACAAGTCTGAGAAGGTTTACACGATTGCCAGCGGCTTGAAGATGCCCAGTGGCGTCGCTTTTCGCGATGGTGCGCTATATGTGGGTGCCATCAATCAGATCCTCCGATTTGACGACATAGAGAGTCAGCTCGAGAATCCCCCGGAACCGACGGTTGTCATCGATACCCTCCCATCAGACCAGCACCACGGGTGGAAATATATTGGCTTCGGCCCGGACGGAAGACTGTATGTGCCAGTCGGGGCCCCCTGTAACATATGCAATAAAGCAGTAGATGATAGTCGATACGCCTCAGTGCTAAGTATGAATGCCGATGGATCTGATGTGAAAGTCTACGCCTCGGGTGTGAGAAACACAGTCGGCTTTGACTGGCATCCTGTCACCAACGAGCTCTGGTTCACAGACAATGGGCGCGATTTAATGGGTAACGAAGTGCCACCCGACGAGTTGAATCACGCTCCAACTGAGGGGCTGCACTTCGGATACCCTTTTCACCATGCTACTACGGTGGCAGACCCGGAATTTGGTGCCCAGCGCGCCAAGGAAACCACCGTCTCGCCCGTCCAGGATCTCGGGCCCCATGTGGCTGCCATTGGTATGTCATTCTACGACGGAACTATGTTTCCTGCCGAATTCCGAAATCAGATTTTCATCGCAGAACACGGATCCTGGAATCGCGACACGAAGATCGGATACCGGATCACGCTTGTCCGTCTGGACGATAACGGAAAATCAGAGGGTTATGAAGTTTTCGCAGAAGGTTGGTTGCAGGGCGAGGAGCAATGGGGCCGACCTGCCGATGTTCTGGTGATGCCTGACGGCGCATTGCTTGTCTCAGACGATCAGGCAGGAGCGATTTACCGCATCTCATACGATTGACAAACTGCAGGATCATCCCTGGAGCTGTCCCGAGGAGAATTCAGGGCGGACATTCATAGAACCGGAGAGCGATTCATGTTCAGATTACCATTGCATTGGCAGATCATCATCGGCCTGATTCTTGGCTTGGCTTACGGAATCACGTCAGCCGCTATGGGGTGGGGCCAATTCACATCAGACTGGATCGTTCCATTCGGAGATATCTTCCTGAACCTGTTGAAGTTAATTGCTGTTCCACTTGTTTTGGGGTCGCTAATAACAGGCGTCGCATCCCTTTCAGATATGCACAAGCTCTCGCGCATAGGCGGCAAGACGATAACGATCTATATCGCCACAACGGCGGTTTCTGTAACCATAGGTTTAATTCTTGTTAATATCCTCCAGCCAGGCGCCAATGTGCCCCAGGAACTCCAACAAGAATTGCAGGCCGCCTACCAGGCAGAGACAGAGAATAGACAGAGCACAGCCGATGCTGTGAAGGAACGGGGACCGCTTCAAGTCTTCGTGGACATGGTGCCTGGCAATATTTTTGCAGCGGCTGGCAATAACAGTAACATGCTCCAGGTCGTCTTCTTTTCCATTTTGTTTGGTATAGCGATGATCATGATTCCTAAGGAGAAAGCCCAACCTCTACTGGGATTCTTTGAGGGATTGACCGAGGCTATCATAAAGATCGTAGAGATCATAATGCTTGCTGCACCTATCGGTGTATTCGCGTTAATCGCCAAGACCATAAACCAGGTAGCCAAAGACGATCTCTCCGCCGTTGTGGAACTCCTGAGCGCACTCGGTTTTTATTGTTTGGTGGTTGTACTGGGACTTCTCTTACATGCTGTCATCACCTATCCTCTGTTGCTCAAGTCTTTTACCAAGCTTCCACTCGTAAAGTTCTTTAAGGATATCGCACCAGCGCAACTGCTGGCCTTCTCATCGAGCTCAAGTGGCGCAACCCTTCCGGTAACCATGGACGTCTGTGAGAACCGCATTGGTGTCTCCGATGAAGTCTCGTCCTTTGTACTGCCTTTAGGAGCCACTATAAATATGGACGGAACGGCACTCTATCAGGCCGTAGCCGCCGTATTCATTGCACAGGCTCTCGGCATAGGACTCGACGTTACCGCGCAGCTCCAGATCATTCTAACAGCAGTACTGGCATCTATAGGAACAGCGGCCGTACCGGGAGCTGGGATAATCATGCTGGTCATTATCCTGGAAACTGTCGGTGTGCCGACCGCGGGTATCGCCCTCATACTCGGAGTGGACCGGATTTTGGATATGTGCCGAACCGCGGTAAACGTGACAGGGGACACCACCGTAGCCACCGCCGTGGCCGCGTCAGAGGGGCAGCTGCATTCGCCATTCGAGGAGGCATAGTCGCATGGCAGACGAACAAACCTGGGATCCGGAGCGATATGCCCGTCACGCACGCTTTGTGGCCGATCTGGGCATGCCCGTTCTAGCCCTTCTTGATCCCAGAGAGGGTGAACGGATCCTGGATCTCGGTTGTGGAGACGGTGCCCTCACACAGAAGCTCGTGGAGATAGGCTGTGACGTGGTTGGCGTTGACGGCAGCGCCGCGCAAGTCGCAGCGGCTGTAAATATAGGGATTGATGCACGCGTGATGGACGGGCATGAATTGTCCTTCGACCGAGAATTTGACGCCGTGTTCAGCAATGCCGCCATGCACTGGATGAAGCGCCCAGATGAGGTGATCCGAGGTGTCAAGGAAGCGCTGCTTCCATCGGGCCGCTTCGTGGCCGAGATGGGCGGATTCGGGTGTGTGCACACCATCGAGACGGCATTGATAGATGGCCTTGCGGCTCGCGGAATCATCGACACGGACATAAGCCCCTGGTATTTTCCCACGGTTGAGGAATACCGAATTCATCTCGAACGACAACAATTCCGCGTTGACTATATCGAGCTGATTCCGCGTCCAACACCCCTGCCTGGTGATGTCTCCGGTTGGCTTGAGACTTTTGCGCAGGCGTTCACTGGACGCCTACCCGAACCCGAGCGGGCACCATATCTTGATGAAATCAGGGATGTTCTCAGCACCAAGCTCTGCGACAATGAGGGACAGTGGACCGCCGACTACATGCGGCTTCGCTTTGCAGCCTACAACTCAGCTTGACCATACAAACGGTGTTCCTAAGTAGACGGATAAGGAGATCCCATGACGCTGACGCCCCACGAAATCTCGCAATTTCGTGAGAACGGATACTTGCTTTTCCCCGGACTGATTGGTGGCGAGAAACTTGCACGCTACAAGGAGATATTGGACGGTCT
>JABIQT010000379.1 GCA_018667995.1 Candidatus Latescibacterota bacterium | reverse complement strand
GAAGATCCTCGGTGCGACCATGATCTGCACATTCACCCCTCCGAACGTTGAGCACATTACCCCGATCGATATAATCAACCCGCCGGTATCACCGATGAGGACCCTCATGGTTTCGGATGCTACAGCATTCGACGCCTGGAACTGCTCAAAGGGGAGCACGTAGATGTAGACCAGATTAGCTGCGAGATAGATCCCCATCACGAACAACATCCCCGCAATAATCGACAGTGGTAGATTTCTTTTCGGATTTCGCGTCTCGCCGGCCACGAAGCTCGAAAACGTCCAACCCTCGTACGCAAAGAGGCCTGTAATCATCGCTGCTCCGAAGGCTGTAAAGCTAAAGCCACTGTCAGGCCCGCTGCCCCAGAGAGGCGAGAAGTGGTCCATGGTCCCATTCTCGGCCAGCGTGACGCCCAGAACGATCAGAGCGCCCAGTGCCGCGACCTTCAGGTAGGTGAAGATATTAGTTACCTGCCCACCAAAGCGGACGCCCACATAGTTGATGGCCGTGAGGATTGCTACACAGGAAACTGCTACAAGCCGTTCCTCCCAGGATCCCAGCGAATAATCTGTTGTATACCTTACGACTTCATTGAGATATGTCGCGAATACATTGGCCACGGCGGCGATGGAAACCGGCCATACCAACCAGAAGGCAGACCACCCGTAGATGAAGGACACCCACTTACTCCCGTAGGCTTCCCTGAGATACACGTAACCGCCACCGGTCCGGGGCATCATCGCCGCCATTTCTGCGAAGCACAATCCGCCGCATATAGCTATGATGCCGCAGACGATCCACACCACCATACTCATGCCTGGTGATCCCACCGCCTGGGCAATCTCATTGGGCGCTCTGAAAATGCCGGAGCCGATGGTGCCGCCAACTATGATCGTGGTGACCTCGAGCGGCCCCAGACCCTTGACGAGAGACGCTTCTTCGGAATTACTCATTTGGCCATCCTCGTGTGATCTGGTTACATCGGGGAAACAGCGGAAGAATCATGTGGAGGCTGCAGGAAACACTCTATACAGAATGGTGCGCATCTACCAAACAGAGCGGGGCAACCCTTGTACTATCGCTACGGTATCTAAGCCTTGAATGCCCCGCTGCTGAGGCCCTGTATAAATGGTTTGGTCGCGTATACAAAAAGCAGGAGCAGTGGAATACTCGAGATCAGGTAAGCTGAATACATGGCACTGTAGTTGGTAGCGACCTGGCTGGTGCTCATGATATAGAGTCCGGAGGCTATGACGTGATACTGCTGATCGCTATTCACGATAAATGGCCACATAAAGGCATTCCAGGTACCCAGAATATTCATGATAGCTATAACTGCGAGACTGGGTCTGGATAAAGGCAGCACCACACTCCAGTACAGTCTGAAATGGTTGGCACCGTCTATTCGGGCAGCATCGAATAGATCCTCAGACAACCCCTTAAAGAAGCTCCGAAGCACGAAAATGGCAAATACCTGACCTGACGCGATGTAGGGAAGTATGAGTACCAGATATGAATTTCGCAGGCCCAGGCCAGTCACCAATTGGACACTCGGCACCAAAGTAAGAATTCCTGGAATCATCATAACGCTGATGACAACGTAAAAGAGTATACCTGAACCGGGGAAACGGTATCTGGCGAATATATAGGCGGTGACAGATCCAAGTATCATAACTCCCAGAGCGGTCGTCAGTGATACGAAGAGCGTATTGACCATATACTGCCGCAGCACCTCCCAGGCATAGACAAACCCGTCCGTCATTGTGTGCCATTGGTGACTCATTGCTTCAGCGTAATTGCCACTCCGAGTCTCGAACAACACAGCTTCACCATCCGTTGTCCTCACGGTGTAGGATATCTCGTTTTCTCTACCCGTCAATTTGAGGACAGTAAAGGAGAAGACGTCTTTGATAGACTGTGGGAAAGCAAATGGAGAGCGAAAGATCTCATTGTTGGAGCGAATGGAATTGCTGATCACGAAATAGAAAGGTGCGAGCGTTAATATCACTCCTGTGATGAGAATGGCATGCTGTATGTAATAGGTTTTCTTCATGTGTAGATAATCGGTCCACTCGTTCAGTCCGGCGTCTGGCGGGAGCTAACTCGCCTCCTGTAACTCCTCGGCCGATCTGAAGTACCTCATGTTTATTACAGTAAAGAACATAATGATCACAAATAGAACGACCCCAATACTGCTGGCGTAGCCCATTTTCTGGAAGCTGAATGCATTGTCATACATCCATAGGCCAGGAACATATGTTTCAAACCCTGGGCCGCCCTGTGTAAGTATAAAAATGAATTCGAAGCTTTGAATTCCACCGATGATCACGAGCATGAAGATCAATTTTATCTGACTGAGGACCAGGGGAATGTCGATGAGGAGGAATTTCTTAACTCCGACAGCGGCGTCCAGTGCAGCCGCTTCATGTACACTCTCTGGAATGTTGCTCAATCCTGCGTAGAATATCAGTACTTCAAATCCCGTTATCCACGGGAATCCGATGCAGGCAAGCGCCAGTAGCGCGGTATCTGGATCGGACAGCCATCCGCGGACAAATTCCCCCGCCCCTATAGATTCCAGAATGCTGTTCACCAGGCCGGTTTCACCAAGTATCAGCAGGCCCCAGATGAGCTGTATAGCAACGCCCGGAACAACGGACGGAATAAGGAATGCCAGCCGGTACAGGTAACGGTGACGTTCGTGAGGCAGCGAATGAATGAGTTTGGCTACGATCAGGGGCACTGAGAGTCGGACAGCAATGGTGATGGCCGTCAGGATGGCCATGTTGAGAAAGCTGATCGCCGTCGTAGGATCGCTGATGATGTAGTCGAGATAGTTGTCAAACCCGACCCACGTCCTTGCGCCACCGACCTCATACTCAAAAAACGAGTTGTAGAAGGCCATGAACATGGGCAGGAACGAGAAGACGGCCAACAGTGCCAACGAAGGTAGCACCGAGAGATAACATGCCGCTCCCGTCCGGATACTCTTGAGGTGTTGCATAGGGTCTAGCCTGTCGTGTCGATCATCGTGAATAATCAGCTGCACTGCAAATGCGACCAGAAGGACCTACTCTGATTCAGGTATTCCCGACATATCATTTCTTACGGGCTCCAACGCCATCCATTGATCCTCGAAGCCCTCGAAGCTCAGGTTCTTACGCCGAATGATGGTCTGTACGGCTGCGGAGAGATTGTCTGTCTGCCATTCCATGAACTCATCGAGGGTAATACCGTCCTCGAGATACAGCAGCAGCATCCGTCTGTAAACCTGATTGTATCGATTGTCGAATGTAAACATCCACTTGGTTGTGGTATATCGCCGCTCAAGGATTTCTGCGAAGGGCGCCATTCCCCGGGTCAATGGTACTCCCTTGACGTTTGGTATATTGACTGGGTTCTCGTTCACCACTTTGTCGGCCTGTTCGGGGAGGGAAGCGAATTGAAGCAGCTGAATAACACGCTGGAGCTTCCTTGATGTACTCGGGTCGCCCGTGTCGTTATAAGCGGAATTGGTGACTACATATTGTGTGGCGGCGCCACCTATGACGCACATTTCGACACCGGATGCATATAGCGCTGTATTCGGCGAAATGGGGAGTGGAAATGACGTCTGATCCACTTTGCGCAGGAAATCGTCCACAGACATCCGACCCATCTCTGATGAGAATGTCACCGGTGGGCGATTGACCTCCGCGGGCAATGTCGCCAAATAATCGTCGACGAGAAGATCTAAAACGCCCTCAGGTGCTTCGAAACGCGGCAGGTAGGATATCTGCCAATCGAAGGCGAGGTCCGGGTCATTCTGAAGCCTGTTGACGAGACCCGAGGTACCCCACATGAATACGCCGCGTTGAGTGATGAACTCCTTATAGAGATCTATACCACCCCTCTGGTCTCCTCCGGATAGTGTCCTGTTCCAGTATTTTCGCCACTCCTTGAGAATGCGGTACAATTCCCGGTATCGGGGGTCCCGCGCCGTGAAGAACCCTTTACCGTTCAGAAAACATATTTCATCCCAATCCAGATATCCCTGGAGGTACTGTTCTCGAATTGGATCTTTCTTCAGGTCGATTCCCGGCAGAATTCCGTAGTACAGCTGGTCAAATAGCAGGTCCGTTCCCCAGTCGGCGATGGATCCCTCGTTGGTCAGCATGGGGATAGTGGTTTGTCTTTCTGCAATGATACGAAAAGTATTCCATTCAGGCATGGTCCGGGGAAAGAGTACACCCTCTTGCTCGAATGCCATCTGCAATGATGGCCGTTCGTACTGCTTGGATGCGTCCGCAAGGCCCGATGCATCGTCAGGGAAAACAATGGAATGATCTTGGGCGAGTTTATAGAATGGATTTTCCTGTATGCGACCCAGTATAGCAATCATCTCGGACCAGGTTGTCGGGAATGACACACCCAATAAGGAGAGGACCGTGTTATTATAGAGTATGCCGGTCTCGACCATGTCGTACGTCAGATTGTACATTTTACCGTCGGGCGCCGCTTTGCCGCGGCTGATGGCCTGGTAAATGAACAGGTCCCACCATGATTCAGACCCCGGCTGCTCCGTCTCAACGAAGGGATGGGGTGCGTCAAGGAATCGGTCCAACGGCACGTACCAGCCCTTGTGGACGTCTTGCCACACGTTTTCCACATTCGTATTGAGAATGTCGGGGGCGGTCCCACCGGAAAGCTGTGTGACGAGCCACTCCCGGCCCGTTGAGGATTGTCGAAATCGTACAGCGGTGTCGGGGAATCTGGCTTCAAATGCCTTCACCACGTTTAAAAAACCCTCTAACTTTCCGGTCGCCGTTGGGGGAAGCGTGCCGGGCATATACCCATTGCCGGGATCGAACTCGATGACCACCTCCGCCTTATCGGACACTGGGCGGTTGAGTACACTCTCAAGGCTCGTCTCTGGAAGCTCTTGGGCAGAGGGAGGCCACAACAAATACACAGCGATGGCTGCAAGGAGACTTCGATAGGTAATCCTGACGTACTTCATTTGACAACCAATCTATGAAATCGTACTGGCAGTGCCCGCCAGAATCCGTGACGCGGAGTCTGTTATTGTGATACTGCCCTGTAACGAGCTACGTGCTCCCGATAGTGTTAAGTCAGATTTACTGCAAGAAATCCTTCACTAGGGTGCCATATCCTTCTGTGTAATCCATTTCCACATAGTATGATCCGGCGTATGACCGTGGGGCAAAATCAGAGAGGTCATATATGGGGGAAGGCGCGAAGCTCACAATACCGTCTCCTGCCCGGCACTCGTGGACCGAAACGTCCGTACTGACGCCTGTCACATCAATGAGTTGCATGAGGGAAGCACCCGGACCGTCGGCACGGGGTATGACCTTTAGACGCCATGCGGGAGTCAAGTCTGGCATGTCTTCGGGCCTGGCACTGCTGTGCATGGTAGATCGGATACTGAAAACGGACGCTTCAGCAATTCTCGTATCCGTATACATCACTCGCTCGTCCATGGCCACCTTGATGTCCGCGGCCACCTTTGGTGTCCCGTAGATCTCCCGTCCGGCAGGAATACTGGATCTGGAATTCAGAAAGGCGATGGGTGTGAAATACCCGTTCACGCCTTCATAGGTGCAGGATACCGAAAGTACACTTTCCTGGAAGGCGCCGTAGTTGGCGGACCAGGGAATGGATATACCGATCGCGGCGCAAAGCCCATCGTCTCCGGGCCTGAAGCACTCCGGCAAGATCCGATCAATGGCCGCTTTATCCGCCTCGAAAAATACGTAATGAAAACGTACATTTCGATATCGAGCGGGCGGCATCGGGTAGTAGGGTGAG
>JABIQT010000382.1 GCA_018667995.1 Candidatus Latescibacterota bacterium | reverse complement strand
GCAATCTGGCAACCTGTGTTCGCTCTCGCCACACATCGGGCAGGATCGGTGACCAGGCCGAAATACTCTGGTTCGAATACTCTGAAGAAGTATTCCCTGGTTCGATCTTTCTGTCCCGCAGCGTGGTTAGATCGCCGCCCAAGGTATTAACGGATGATGCAGTAACTTAGAGCCCCCGTTGTCCCAATAATCACCGTGGCGCATGCCTGTTTACGACGGTGTCGTCTCTTAGACCTGCCCGATGCATTACAGCACAGGGCAATATACAATGAATGTCAACATAGCGAATCCTGAACGTGTTCGAAATTGGGGACGGGGGTAGGAAACCATACGATTAACCGAAGATCCTGCGGATCGAATTTAAGGTCATCGGCAACCGGCCTGCCTTGAACGTCGGGAGCTATGCGATGGTCTCCACAGGCCTTCCTCTGGTCTTGGATATCTTCCGACGCACTTCAGCACGATGGTCACGATGTCGCATGTTCCTGCCTCAATGAGCATCGCGACAGGTTATGTCCGGAAATGGTACCGGAGCGTGCTTGGCGGCATCAAATGTCCGAGACCGAGAGTTACACAGGTGACAGCGCTGAATGCTGCAACGTCACCGGCAGACACCTAAATTCTGAGTACTCGGCTATTTCAGGCGGTGGAAGAGATCGCAGCCCGTTCACTCGGTCTGATCAGCCGTCTCGCAGGGCTACCTGCAGGCACAATCCGGCGGGTGATAGCGCGTCCAGCAGAGAGTCCAGTTCGCTCTGGGTTACTGATCCCGTAATAATGAGGGGTTTGCGCCCGTTGACCTTCTGCAGCACCGGCAGCAACTCGCTGATCGGAGGCGGGGCTGGATAGTCAAGGCTGACCTGAATGGCGCGTAAACCGTCAAGCTCCAGCAAGGCGTCCGCTATGATGTGCAGTACTCCGGAGTGCGTGTGCATCAATGGGTAATCGAAGGCCGCACAGATCCGCTCGTCGCACGGCAACAGGAAGTCACGATAGGTGCCAGGGGACATCAGCGCGGCGTTATCAGCCTGGATACGGACCGCAGTTCCGGGTGCCCATATGCCGTAGAGACACGATCCTCCCGCGAACAACGGAGCAGCATCGCGCCAAGCCTTAGCTATCGTGATGAAGAGATCTGTGGAAACCCTCATCAGAAGGCGGAAACGATTGGGTTCATCCACCATTTCCCAGCAGAGCGGCTCATCGCCAACGATTGCCGAAGCGATATCAATCGGGCCTCGCATCAGTGGCTGGGTAACCGGGTATGCTCCATCTGCAGCCTCTGCAAGCAGCCGGGTCAGTTCCAGAAGTAAGGAAAGCCACTCGCTGTCCGGGTTCGCCTGCAGATGTTCCACTTCATTCAGATCCTCTATGAACGGATCCGCCCAGATATGTCCCGCACGCCATCGGATCTGGCACCCCGATATGGCCTCGGTCCAGCATAGATCATAGGGTGATCGTCCACGGATAAAATCTCCTTGCACCACTGCATCGGGTGCGTTCGATTGCTCCATGAGGTGAATCGCCCGCAGTGCGGCTGGGAGCAGAATTTCCCCGTCCTGCACGGGCTTTCCATTAGCCATCGGAATGGGATCGCGGTTCTGCAGCGATACATAGCGGCCGACACTCATCAGCGGGCTGTCGACATCGTCCATTTCCCAGAATTTTCGGTGCCTTCGGAGTAAGTCATCCGTACTTTCGTTATGTTTCATACAGTGGAGCCCCTCTCTATGCGTCCATCAGGTGTCCCATCGGATACTGGCCGTAGTCGCGTAACGCCTGTCTCATTGCCAGTATATTCTCCGCGGGTACGTCCCCCTGGATATTGTGCACCGTATTGAACACGAACCCACCACCAGGGGCAAAGTCGTCTATCCGCCATCTCACTTCATCGCGCACCTGTTGGGGGGTTCCTTGCGGCAGGACGTGCTGTGTGTCGACGCCGCCTCCCCAAAATGTCAGGTCGTCGCCGAATTCCCGTTTCAGCTGACGACTGTTCATTCTTGCTGCCGAGACCTGTACTGGATTCAGGATATCCACTCCTACCTCGATCAGATCGGGCAACACCTCGTACACGCAGCCGCAGGCGTGAAAGAACAGAAACGCCTGTGGTGCCAGCTTCTTGATGTGGGCGATCAGTTTTTCGAGGCGAGGTTTGAATAGTTCTCGCCATAGATGAGGCGAGATAAGCAAATCGTTTTGTCCACCGTAGTCGTCTCCCTCCTGAATCACATCGACGAGGTCTCCGATCTCTCCCAACGCCTTTGTCCAATACAGCATTTTGAGCTCGATGATCTTGTCGCACAATGCCTCAGCAAGCGGGCGATCTCCGGCCAGGTCGCAGTAGAAATTCTCGAATCCCCGAAGCCACTGCCCCATCTCGAGCATACCAGGACAGATGCCGCCGAGTACCAGGGCCCGGTCTTGAGCACGAATCTCTTCCGCGGCCCGTCGCATTCCAGAGAACCTGGCCTCATCCACAGAATCGGGAAACGGGAAGCGTTCGATATCGGCCACGGCTGTCGCTTCCGAGAGGGGTGACTTACAAAGGTCGAAGTAGTGACCGTCCTGCCGTTGCTTCCGACGGGTTATACTCCATTCGTCCGTGTAGTAGAAATACCTGGCGTCCTCGGCAATCTCCAGGGACCAGGCGGACGGGGCTTTGGGCCTCAACCCGGTTGCGTCCGTCTGCATTGCCTCGTGCACGTCGTCTTCGACCCAGGCCAACTGCTGCATCAGGTGCCAGATATGGGGTTCTGTTGGCGGTAGTCCCAGGGCTTTTCGCAGGTTCCTGTAGGCGACATCATGAATCCCCGTCACCGGTGTGGACGACAGGTCATAGGGTACGCGATCCGGCTCCTTGTGCCGCAGAGCCGTGAGAATACGTTCTCGTGAAGTCACATCTTCCTCCTCCGCAAGACGCCGTCTCACGAATGGGAGTTGGCGATTCCCCGTGAGCTATCCGAGGGGTAGCTTCCCGTGGATACGGGCGGTCTCCAGAATAGCCCGAAAGCTCTCCCTCCACCGGTTTTCCGGAACGTTCTCCGTAATGCCGATGATAAGTCTATCGCCGGGGGCCGATTCGAGCAGGATCTGTTTTGTCGCTGCTTCTATTGTGGGTACGCTCTCTATATGGAGGGACGAGGGGAAGTTGATAAAGAGGACCTTTCCCGGCCACATCTTCCGAGCGTCGGCCATAGACATGTCTGTGTCGGGGGCCGGCGTGAACGCCTCGATCCAGTCCAGTTTCGAATTACCGATCTCCTTCGCCCACAGTCTGTTGTTGGCGTCCAGATGCGACCCCACCATTTTGCCCCCCGCGTGCAACACGTCGCACACTTCTTCCCAATGGGGTAGCACCAGCTCTATAAGCCGCTCTCTTCCCAATACTTCCGCCGCGTAATTGCCACCACACTGCACTACGTTGGCGGGCGACTTTGCCACTATGGCGAAGATCTCACGCTGGTTCTCTGCTATGGCATCGTTCAAGGCAAGTACGCGGTCTCTCCGTTCGGCCCACTCAATGCTGAAGGTCTCCAAACCCATTATCTCATACATTATCGTGTGAATCGGAGCGCCGGGTGTACTTGTTTTGAAGAACGCGTCGCCGCCCATTTGTCTCTGGGCCTTGAGAAAGTTGTCGTAGGCAGGGACGTGTATTCTGTCGCGTATCATGAATTCTACGGCATCGTAGTCTTGTGGAGTTTTGAACGGCATCTCCACACGCCACGTGGTGCGCTCTGTCTGGTCCGTTGCTACTTCTCGCGTTAGGGATGTCAGAACACCTACCGGCGTTCTAACGGTACGTTTCTGATACGATACGCCCTGCCTGGTGAAGTGTAGCACATCCGTTTCAGTGTTGGGACTGGACGATGAGTAGACCGATCTCGAATCGATCACGCACAGACCGGCATTCCTTAACTCGCGCTCCGCCTCGCACTGCGGAATACGCCACCCCTTGAGCGCAAATGGTACAGTATCTACCATGTCTCCGGAAAAGACGGCATCGATTCTCTCAGCGCAGTTCATAGCTTCTCCTTCGGCGCTTTCTCCTGAGCCTACACCTGTTTAAGAATAGTATCCCGTATATCTTTCCATCGCGTCCATCAGTGCCTTGACGTTCTCCAATGGAACACCGGGATACAGACCGTAGATCGTCATCAGTCCACCTTCACGACTACCAAGCTTCTCCACCTCCTCGCGGATGAGGTCATCGATCTGGGCCGGCGTCCCGAATCGAGTGACCCGCTGCCTGTCGATGTCCAGGTCGATGCAGATCTTTCCAGCCAGACGCTTCTGTATCCAGTCGATACCATTAACGAGGTCCTGGAGGTTCAAGACTTGTACGCCGCCGTCCACGAGATCGTCCACGAGGTCACGGATATCGCCATCTGAGTGCATATGAATAATGCATCCAGCGTCCCTGGCAGGCGCGACCAGCCGCTGCAGAGAAGGTTTCATATACTCGCGGAAGTCAGCAGGTGCAAGCATTGGCCCCACCTGCATCCCGAGATCTTCCGGATACCCCATCCACTCCGCGCCTGCTTCTATATTTCGATGAACGATGGACATATTGTAGTCTTCTATCAGACTGATCAGGTCCATCAGCTGTGGCTCTCTGTCGGTCATGTCAAAGATGAGATTCTCATATCCCCGGATATAGGAGAGAGTAAGAAACGTGTGGCCATGCGGTAGTCCACCACGCTTCATCCTACCCTCCGCAGCCGCTGCCGCGAAAGCTTGCTCAATTCGTGTCTGGGAGTCGGCACCGGTGGTTTCGTCTGCACGAGGATGGTCGGCGGCGTAGGCTTCGTATTCGCTCCAGTCCTTGAGCGGATGTTGTGTGACCACCCCCGTTATGCCGTCATCAGTTGTTTCCCACACGCATCCCCAAGCGTCTTCGTAGGCTTCGCCTGCTCGATTCCCAGACCCGGGAGAATGGGGAACCGTTTCCGACGCGGCGTCGAATCCTGGAAAAAGAAGCGGGTGGGCCTCCATGAGTTCCGCCAGGGCGTCCGGCGGATAGTGGTGCCAGCAGGCCGGGTTTATGTGGAAGTGCATCGGTATGTATTCTGGCGTTTCGAACCGGACGACCTTCAGAAGATTGTCGCGTTCATTGATCATGTCTGTCCCTGTGGTTGCCCTGGCGCTCTGCCCACGCGGCCCGGTCGGCACGGTTCCGATTTCCTGAATGTCGCTGCGTGAATGACTTCTGGCGCCGAGCGGCCTGTCCTCATCCAACGGTCACTCGATACCCGCAAGCTGCTCTTTCGCAATGGCACTAACTGATGGGAATTCTCAATAGCCTGTCAGCCTTCACAAATTCGTCTGGCGAGCTGTGAACGCACCTTCATCAACTCCCGTGGATCTCTCTCATAGAAGGTTGTCCCACCCACCAGCCGTTGGACGAAGCGCTTCGCCTCCCCGGGGCCAGCCATGTCTTCAAGCAGCTTGAGATACTGCAGATCTTCCAAACCCTCGCGGATTAATTCAAGACGGATGGACGAAACCGGCCCGTCTGGTCCTGGATACAGCAGATGTCCGTCGCTGATTGAATCTCTTTGTCGCGACTCTAACCACATAGCCGGAAGTTCCTTGTACGGATCATCAGTCCACGTATTGACGCTCCAGTAGAGGAAACCTTCTATGTCGAAATGGTGCATCTGCCAGAACAGAATCCTGTGGTCGATGGGCGGCATCTGGATCTGAAAATTGGGGTACGGCTCGATGGGGACACAGCAGGTGTACCACCACACGTTGTCACCCGCGGCAATACGTTCCCGGAGTTCCTCCGGGTGATAGTAGGAGGTCAGGGCACACCAGATATCAACCGATCCGGTAAGGTGCTTGATTGCCAGCTCATCCTCTGCAAATTCGGGGTTTCTGTAGTAGGGACAGATGACCTTCGCGCTCGAATCTATAGTGTGTATCTTCCCTGCCGCGTCGGTGAGTCTGTCGTATTGGGCTTTTCCGTAAGGCTCATCGACGGGATACAGGTAAGCCTTGTCCATCCATCCATGGTCTTTATACATCTGAATGGTCTGACCAAGGACTGTGGCGTCGTCGGAGTACGGCATCAGAACACCAGATACCCTCGGATCATTCAGATAAGGAGCCATGCGGTTTGGGTCGAGGGGAACGGGAAGATGCTGTGGTGATATGAGCCGATCCACGAGGAACCAGTAATACCTATCGTAGAGCGCTTCAAATTCGGGCGTACCGGTTGGCACACCATGCCACTGGCTCAGCTGTTCGGTCCCTATTCCAAACGCCGTTCGCGTCGGGGCGGAGTCGGGCAGCGCGAAGGGGAATACTGTCAGGCCGACTGTGACCACCTGCTCGGACAGCCCGG
>JABIQT010000536.1 GCA_018667995.1 Candidatus Latescibacterota bacterium | reverse complement strand
GTGGGCGGTGGATAATGTGAGCTCCAGAATCACTCGCGATATCTGCAATCTCCTCATCATCGGTTGATACCAGGACCTGATCAAAGAGATTGGACTCGAGTGAAGCCTCAATCGGATAACAGATCATTGGCTTTTTTTCTAAAGGCAAGATATTCTTCCGCGGTAGACGGATAGATCCGCCCCGGGCAGGAATAATCGCAAGACGGGTCATAGTTCCTGGGTCCATCTCAAATCGCGAAGTCGAAGCATGTGACCGTCATTCAGATCCCGATTTATAGTCGCGTCTTGAAGAGTGACGAATATGTCCGGAGGAAGTCCGTATCCAGGACGACGGAATTCAACGGTGCATTCATTGAGTGATTGCCCTGCCTTTGCTTCTGCGGTGAGGAATGTGCTCCGGCGTGCAGCGAGACGGGCTGAAGACTCGTCAGGAGTAAGAACGCGGCGGGTTGCACCGAGGGCGGTTTCTGTATCGCGTATAGTTCTTACGAAGGAGTGCATTTCGTCGGGCTCCAAGGACATGATATGTTCAACGCTTGGAGTCATTCGGTTCTCGGTAATGGTCTTCTCGAGGAGGTTTGCTCCAAGGGCGAGGGCTGCGACGTCCATCAATATGCCAGGGCTATGGTCAGAGAATGCAACCGGATATGGAAATAGTTGGCGGAGGGTTGGAATTATTCGCAAATTGATACTGTCAAGAAGAGCGGGATAGCCTGATGGACACTGATGTATTATTATATCTTGGTTACCTTCGGAGCTGATAACATTGACGGCCGTCTCGATCTCTCCGAGAGTTGCCATTCCTGTGTCTAGTTGGATACACATACCTGTTTGCGCAGCTCGTCTAATTAGAGGTAGATGGTTTATGTCTGCAGAGGCGATCTTGATTGAGTGACATCCAAGGTCTTCCAGCAATTCTATTTCATCATCAAATGCGACTGTTGAGAAGAATGCCATGCCCAATGAATCACTGAAAGCCTTCAACTCTCTCCATTCGTAGTCGGCCAAGTGTCGCCGTTTTAGGATGTCATATAGTGGCTCGTCGACTATTTCGGTGCTGCCGGAATCTCTGTCTACTAACACACTGTAAGAGAACATCTGAGTCTTGTCAGAAACTAGACGATCTGGATCGAGGATCTGGAACTTGACCGCATCAGCTCCTGCAGTTGATGCGTGCTGAATCAACCGTTTTGCTGACTCAACTCCCTCGTGTGTTGGGCCTATTTCGAAAGTGATAAAGCATGGGTGTGTATCTCCGACGGGATGATCGCCAATACGGATCATGTTAGAAAGTCCAATCTATGAAATAGCGTAGACATATTTCAATCTATTATTCGGATCACGTCAAATACTTCAGCTGCTTCCAAGCCAACCTTGGCGCCGTTGCTGCGACAGGCTGCTTCTATCGCTTGGAGGGAGCGGGAATGGGGCCAGGGGCGGAGTTCGTTCCCATAGATGCTCAGCGCTTCGAGCTTGTCTTGAAGCGTGCTACTGATGTCCACAAAGAGTCTGGGAACGAACACTGGGGATATGGAGCCAAATGTCCATTCGGTGGCTGATCGCGTTGACCAAGTGTAGAGCCTTTTGGCCACCTGTCCAGGCTGTGGTCTGGTGGCAGTGAGAACAGCTCTAAAGGTCAACTGGTGATCAATGTTGAGGTCACCGCCATGTTGGCAATAGACTGTATGGGGCTTGACATCGGCAATGATCTCCTCAACGGTTCTCACCAAGTCAAGTAGCTCGACGGTATCGAATCTATTGTCGGGATAGTCGAATAACCTGAGGTCGGTTACCCCCAGTTGAGTTGCGGCTTCTCTTGCTGCATCTCTGAGGTCAGAAAGACTCTGGATGCTAGTTTCACGAACTGTTGGTTGCCGGGATGTGACACCCTCGCCAAGGATCGCGACAGTGACACGTTCATCATTTCGGACATGTCTCATTATCGTGCCCCCGCAACCGAGGACCTCATCGTCGGGATGGGATGCCACGATAAGGACGCTCATGTCGTGTGTTCCTCCTTGGAGTCTGTACTCGTAATCTCCACCTTGGCGACGATTCGGTTGTCTTGCAATGAGGAGTCCCGGAACTCAAGCCTGAGGTTTCCGTGGCGTAGGAAGGCGGCTGGGTATCCATCCGCGTCAAGCATTCGGATGAACACATCCAAATCCCTAAGGTCTGTAGTGCTGGCGCTCAGTTGACTCTGCTCGGGTGTTCTCCGCTCAAACATGGTTACTTCTCCTGCCTGGGGAACGGGTTCAGGCTCGCTGTTAATGATCTCAATCATCATGTTGACCGACTGTAATCCAGCGCGGCGGTAGATATCGTCAGCGGTACCGTCCAACTGTAGGAGTTGTTTCATGTAGACCGGTCCGGCATCCAAACTGTTGGTCATTCGAATGGCCGAAAGCACCGTTTCTTCATGTCCGCGGGCCATTAGGTTCTGGAGCGGACTCCCGCCCCTGCCGTAGGGGACGTCAGTCATGTGGAAAACTACACACTCCCATCGATCATGAATAGAAGGTTGAACGAGTGAACTCCAATGAAGGAAGAACACGTAGCGGGGATCAATCTGAGCAAGACGATCAACGCTGAGGGCGTCCGGAGAATCGATGAATACCCATGTGCCAGGTTGATCTCGAATCTGCCTATCAAACAGTTGGCGGTTCCACGGACGAGAGCCTACAACTACGAATGACGGGCTCGTTTTTGGTCCGGGCGAACCGGCTATTCGAGTAGTTCCCACGTCACCGGCCAGCCGCGCTTGACCGCTGCCCGGACCTTACGTCCGATGATCTCTTCTTCATGCTTAGGTGGAATACCAAGGCCTGGTCGAATTCTACGAATGTGTGATTGGGTGATCGTTCCCCCGCTCTCAATGTCCTCCACGAAGTAGAGGGATCGTCGGAAGACGAGTGATTCGACTTCTGGCTCTGTAGGTGCGTAGAAGACCTCTCCGAGACTATTCCATGCACGTTCAGATTCTATGACTAGCGATGCCATCTCATCGGGTTCCAGAGAGAATTGGCTGTCAACGCCACCGTCTGCGCGGCTAAGTGTGAAGTGCTTCTCAATCACGGTAGCTCCCAGCGCTACAGCGGCTATGGCCGCACCAATCCCCAGGGTGTGATCCGAGAGTCCGACCTCGGTGCCGAATAGTTGCCGCATATGGGGAATAGTCATCAGGTTACTGAAACTTGGATTTGCTGGGTAACTACTCGTACACTTTAGGAGTACGAGTTGCTCGCAACCTGCGGTTCGAACTTCCTCAATCGTCTCAGAAAGTTCGGTGAGTGTTGTCATTCCAGTCGAGATTATCATCGGTTTGCCGGTGGAAGCTATACGCCGCAAAAGAGGTAGATCAGTATTCTCAAACGATGCCACTTTATAGGCGGGAAGATCAAACTGTTCAAGAAACTCGACAGAAGTTTCATCGAATGGCGTGCTTATCGGGATTAGGCCAAGTTCTCGGCATCGGTCGAAAATGGCCTCATGCCACTCCCAGGGAGTGTGCGCTTCTTCGTAGAGGTCATAGAGGGAGCGCCCATACCATGGACTATTTGAGTCAGTAACAGAAAATCCGTCCCCGTTGACATCGATAGTCATAGTATCAGCAGTGTAGGTCTGAAGTTTGAGAGCATGAGCACCGGAAGTTGCCGCGGCCTCAACAATCCCTATCGCCTGATTAAGGGATTGGTTGTGGTTCCCTGACATCTCAGCCACAATCAATGGTGCCTCTCTGGCACAAATATTCCTGTCACCAATAACAATATTACCTATCATGTAGGACACACCTTCCTAAGAACAAACATTTTATGAGGTCCGAAATCTCCAAACGATGGCAGTAGCCGACCAGCTTGATTGATCGCTGAACGATAATCAGGTGATTCGCCTCTAGGGGTTGCAATAGCATTGAAGATTCGTGAGGCCAAGTAATAAGTACTTGAGAAGCGATCAATATATTCTAACTCTAATTCACCAGGTAGATTATCAAGGAACTGTTCTTCGTCAATATATAGATTATGCCATCTAAGTTCTATTTCTTCTAGGCCAACGGTCGTCCTAAGTTCGTTCAGTTGATGTAGTGACTGAAGTGTTGGTTCAATCAATGCAACCACTCCTCCCATGTTTAGCAAAGACGCAATTTGGGAAAGAGCATGTAATTGATTCTCAAATGGATGAATATTGATTAAGCATCTGACCGAAAACGCTTGGGAAAAGGTATGTTCAAACGGCAGATCAGTCAAGATGTCACTAGTAATAAAGTTAATGTCTGCGTTTCGAGTCTTTGCGGACTTAATCATCTGAGCTGATACATCAAGGCCTGTAAGAGAGCCTGTGAATGTCTTCTGCAATTCGAACAGATTGTGGCCGTTGCCGCAACCGATTTCTATCGTGTCTACATCTGGATTGAGGGCTCGATGAAGTGCATCAAGTTCCAACTCTTTACACAGAATGTCGGGTGAGGCATTTATCTCTCCTATCTCAGTATCATGATACGGCGTGGCTACACTGTCCCAGTATGATATGATCTGTTGATGAATCTTATCCTTGTTGGACATAGCGTTAGATACCATTGTAATAGTTCACCTGCGAGAGTTGATTGTGTTAGCTGAAATAGGGTTACTCTGTAGAGTCTAAGCTCCACTATATTTCGTCCATCATTGCGGTAACCACCCGTTCAGTTCCTAAACCGTCGACCAGACTGCGGCCGACTTCTGCCATTTCCTGTCGTCGTTCTGGGGTGGCGACGAGCTCAGCAATGGTGTGACTGAGATCACGCTGGAGTTCGCGGGACCTGGGGTCAAGCGACACTGCTGCTCCCGTCGATGCTAGGACTTCGGCAAGCCGGTTCTGGTTGTCGGCTATGGGGATTGCAACAGTTGGAACCCCAGACCAGGCGAGTTCCCAGCAGGTGGAGCCGGCTGCAGACACTGCTAGGTCCGCCTCAATCATGACACGGGGAAGGTCGTTGAAATCGAACTGTGGTGCGCTTAGGTCACCACCGACAGCGATTACATGGTGCCCTTGGCGTCTCAGGTTGCCAGCGACCCCACGAAATGCATCTGCGACGACAGGGTGCCTCGAGCCGCCTGTCAGGAAGAGAATTTGCAACCTTCCGTCGCTGGTTTGCCGGCGGGGACTGGCCGTAGACCTGAAGAACCGTCTGAGCAAAGCGTACCTAGTTCCCAGAAGCAGCGAGTTGACCCTGTCGTCAGAATAACACTCTGGCCCTACCCCCAAGTTCTGATCAACTATGAGATCCAAATTTACCGGGCGCGTGGAGTTGGCAAAATCATCGATCATCCCAGTGCGTGGACAGCGCTCCTTGGCGAGTTCACGGACTTGGGCTGGCACTACGTAACTATCGAAGATTGCCCAATCAGTTTGTTCAAACAACTCTAGGAGTGGGTCCGTGACGGTGTCGACCGACGGGAGTCCAATGATCTGGACTCCTTCGTCTAGCAGGGTCTGCCGTACAGGATCCGGCAGGTAGGCGCTCGCCACCGAGGCGGTACCTCCCTGATCTAGCCAAGCCTGGACCAGCGCAAGGGATCTGACGGCGTGACCGAATCCAACTTCCCGCGAGCCATCGACTCTCACAACAAGTCGCGGGATCATCGGCAACCCTTCTCCGACGCATGCATCTCAAGACACCAGAATTGTTCTGAGTGCGTTGACAACACGGTCCTGTTGCCGATCGGTCAGATCAGGGAAGATCGGCAGGCTGACAAGACGGTCGTAGGCGGCGTCGCAGTTCGGGAGATCACCGGGCCGGAGCCCTAGGTCAATGTTGACCCCGTGGTGGTGAGCGGGAACGTAGTGCACCTGAACGTCAAGGCCTCGTGCACGAAGTCCGTCGAAGACCTGCCTCCGGTTGTCGACCCGCACAGGGAAGAGATGGTAGCCGTGACGAAATCCCATTTCTGCTTCAGGGGGCAGAAGCAACGATAGGTTGGTCAGGAGCGTTCGGTATCGATCGGCGATCGCGTTTCGTCGTTCCACAAAGCAACTGAGTTTTCGTAACTGTGAGAGTCCGAGTGCTGCCTGCATGTCGGTCATACGGTAGTTGTATCCGAGTTCGGTGACGTCGTAGCACCAAGCCCCCTTCTGCGGTTGAGGCGTGATTCCGTGGTTCCTAAATCGTCTTAGGGACTCAGCGAACACTGAGGAGTTGGTGGTCACCATTCCACCCTCACCTGTAGTGATCGGCTTGACCGGGTGGAAGGAAAAGACCGTCATGTCGCTGAGAGCGCAGTTGCCGACTGGGCCGTACGGCGTCGAAGCCCCGAGCGAATGAGATGCATCCTCAATCACGATCCGAGGACGAGACCGCAACTTTCGTAGGTCGACCGGTAGACCAGCGTAGTGGACAGCCACTAGGCCCGCGGCGGCCTCGGAAACTTGAGTTAGATCGATGTTTAGTGTCGCCGGATCTATGTCAATGAGGGCTGGACGGGCGCCAACGTAGCGTATGCAGTTCAGGCTGGCAATAAAGGTGAGCGGGGTTGTGACGACGACTTCGCCGGGGTGGAGCCCGCTGGCGAAGGCAGCTCCGTGGAGGGCAGCGGTTCCGCTGCTGAATGCGACGGCGAACCTGGAACCCACTGAGTTGGCGACTGCCGTCTCAAATTCTGGAACTACAGGACCCTGTGTGAGCCGATCACTGAGCATGACCTGTCTTACGGCAGCGAGATCGTCCTCATCAAGGCTCTGGTGGCCATATGGAACTCTGGCGTTAGTCACAGGCGGAGTAGGAGTTGTCGAATTTGCTCTACGGAGAGCCAGTCTTCGTTAGAGTCGGATCGGTAGCAGAAGCCCTCGGGCACTGGATCGCCCAACATGAGCGTCTCACCACCCCACGCTGAAAGAACGGGTTGCATCACATAGTAGTCATCGAACATGCGGGTCCGCCGGGAGTCCTCGGCGGCGATCATCTCTTCATGTAACTTCTCACCAGGCCGGATGCCGGTTTCCTCAATCTTGCAACCGGGTGCGATTGCTTCAGCCAGATCGATGATCCTTGTACTGGGAATTCTCGGGACGAACAACTCGCCGCCGTGCCGCATGCGTTGAACACTGTCGACCACGAATTGAACGGCATCATCAATGCTGATCCAGAATCGGGTCATTCGTCGGTCGGTCACCGGCAGCGTTCCCGAGGGCGCTAGTTCCTGGAAGATGGGTATCACTGACCCTCGACTCTTGGCAACGTTTCCGTAACGCACCACTGCAAAGCGGGTCCCGTTCAGGCCCGAGTAGTGGTTTGCGGCCACGAACAACTTGTCTGCGCATAACTTGCTAGCCCCATAGAGGTTGATCGGGCTCGATGCCTTGTCGGTTGAAAGAGCGATCACGCGCTTAACACCGGCGTCGATGCTCGCGTTAATCAGGTTTTCTGCCCCGAACACGTTGGTCTTGATGCATTCGATTGGGTTGTACTCCGCCGTGTCGACCTGTTTGAGAGCGGAACAGTGAATGACCGACTCCACGCCGTGGAGCGCTCGCTGGAGTCGTGTCTGATCCCGTATGTCTCCAATAAAAAACCGTAGTCGGGGGTCGTCATCAAGGTGCCTGCGCAACTCAAGTTGCTTTACCTCGTCTCGTGAGTAGACAACGAGACGAGGTGGATCCAGGTTGTCCAACGCGTATCTGGCAAACGCGCGACCGAACGAGCCGGTACCACCAGTAATGAGGATCGACTCCCCGTTGAGTGTTGACATCTAGACCTAAATTCTCCTAGTCAGAGCACTAAGGATGCTGACTACCGTTCCTTGCCTCACTATTGGGCGGGCGGACGAGGACAATCTTATCCGCGCATAGTGGCTCCGGTTGCCCATCGGCCGACAAGCAGTTGGTCACGCAAAGAGTTTCAATAATTACAGACACCTTTGCTTGTGGATCTCTGAGATATGAGGCAGGACCTTGATGCTTCCCCACGTTCTGATAAACACCGACGACCGCCGCACGACCTTCGACAACTGGCCGTCATTAGTCATTAGTTGTGGAAGTCCTCCTACAAGCGTTCAAGTGCCCCTGGGTACAACACCTAAGTGTGCGACTGACTGAACCGCCCCGGGTTTCACGCAGGCTGTGATGTGCTCTGGGTTTGGTGGAGTCCTGGCCGGTTCGGCTGGGACGTGTTGACGGTAATGGAGGTCTTCGAACTCTGCTGGTGAGATGTGGCCGAACTCGCCGAACAGGCGGCGGTGGTTGAACCAGTCGGCCCATTCGAGGGGGGCGGGTTTGAGGTCGTCTAGGGCCTTCCTGTCCGAAGGTTAAGGTTGCAGGGTCCTCAGACGTGGGGGCCTGGTGATGGACCATGTGGTTCCTACCAAGAAGACACTGGGAGGAATCGCCGCGCGACCCGACCGAGTTCACGACGCCGCATTCGGCGAGGCGTTCGGTGTAACGGTGTAGAGCAGGTATTGACCAGGTTCAACTGGTTGTCGCAACACCTCGATTGTGGAGGTGTTAGATGGGGACGATGCGGGAGCGGCAGCGGGAGGTCCAACTGCATCGGGGACAGGTGCCGTCGCCTGGGCGGCTGACGGTGGCATG
>JABIQT010000856.1 GCA_018667995.1 Candidatus Latescibacterota bacterium | reverse complement strand
GCGGCGCCGCTTTCCCACCGATTTCGGCGGTCCCGCCAACGTATATCTGCCCTCATCGCGTACACGAGGCGAAAGATATGATGCTGGTGAGTTTACCGATGAATGGGGATGCAAGTTTATCAACATTCAGGCCGGCGTTCACGGTGAGGTCAAGGAGCCCGTACTGCCCAACATAGCGGATTGGCAGTCCGTGCTACCGCCCCATGAGACCTTGCCAGAGGACAGAATTCACGCACGAGATACCGTAAATCGTTCCTGTGCAGAAACCGATTTGTTCATGAAGGGAGCCTGCTGCCCACGTCCCTGGGAGCGATATCAGTTTCTGCGCGGAACGGCCGCCAGCATGATGGATTTCATGCAGCCAGAGAATGGCGTCGAAGAGTTGCTATCCTTGATCCACCAGTTCTATTTGGAGGAGATAGAATTCTGGGTTACCACCGATGTAGATGCCATTATGTTTATGGATGATTGGGGCGCACAGCAGCAACTGCTCATTCCACCTGATATCTGGCGAACTTATTTCAAGCCACTGTACAGGGATTATTGCGATATAGCCCATGCCCACGGCAAATTCGTCTTCATGCACTCTGATGGCTACATCGCCGAGATATACGAAGACATAATTGAGGTCGGCGTCGACGCGCTGAACTCCCAGTTGTTCTGTATGGATATAGACGATCTTGCTCGTCGTGCCCGCGGAAAGATAACCTTCTGGGGCGAGATCGATCGTCAACATGTGCTACCTTCACCAGAGCCGGAGGTGGGCAGACAGGCCGTTCGAAAGGTGGCGGACCGCCTGTATGATGTATCGGGCGGTGTGATCGCTCAATTTGAGCTCGGGCCCGGCTGCAACCCGGAAACGGCTGTGGCCATCTTTGACGAGTGGACGAAAATAGCGTAAAGCGAGGACGCGTGTGACGCCGAGAGAACGTGTACTACAAGCCGTGAACCGTGGGGCGCCCGACAAGGTGCCGAAGGAAGTAGGATTTACGCAGGCCGTAATGGAGCGCTTTGAGAAAGAGACGGGCGCAAAAGACCCTGCCACCTACTTCGATATAGAGACGCGCCACGTCGATTTCGCGCCGTTGACAGAAACTGACACTCCAGATTTTACCTTATATCTGAAAGACCTGCCTGCCGAGGCACGAATTATGAGCGAGTACGGAACCGCCTCGGTGAGCGCGAATTTTCATCACTTCTGGGGATATGTGTATCCCCTGCGAAATGCCGCAACGGTCAGGGATGTGGAGCGCTATCCGTGGCCTGAAGTGTCCCTCTCCTATCGCCATCAGCATCTGGAGAACCAGGTGTCACGGCTCCATGATGATGGCTATTTTGTCTCCGGATTCTGTGGACATATATTCGAGACGGCCTGGCAGTTGGTGGGTTTTGAGAAGATGTTTGAAGATCTGATGCTCAACCCGTCGTTAGCGGAAGCAGTGCTCGAAGCCATAACGGAAAACAACTGTTTCCGGGCACGACGCTTTGCTGAGGCCGGTGTGGACATGCTACGCACCGGTGACGATGTGGGCATGGAAGACCGGTTGATGATGGCGCCTGAGCTGTGGCGGAAATACCTCAAACCGAGGTTGGCTCGGGAAATCCAGGCTGCAAGGGATGTGAATCCTGAGATCCCGGTGTGGTATCATAGCGACGGTGATATCTCACTGATAATCGAAGATCTAATCGAAGTCGGTGTAACCGTGCTCAACCCGGTTCAACCCGAATCTCTCGACGTCACGAAAATCCAACGCCTATATGGCGATCGCATGGCGTTTTGGGGCACCATTGGTACCCAGACAGTGATGCCATTTGGAACACCTGGCCAGGTCAAAGAAACCGTACGGGACATGATTGATCTGTTTGCTCCGGGCCTCGTTCTGGCGCCTACTCATGTACTGGAGCCAGATGTGCCGTGGGAGAACATCATAGCCATGTTTGAAGCTATCGAGGAATTCGGTCAATTCTAAGCGCCGGACGCCTCGGGCCAACGGTAAGGTGGAGCGAGCGTACCGACCTGAGAATGGTCTCACCTTGCCGTTTCGGCATTTTATGGTTTCCGTGGACGGATATTCTGGTTAAGATACGGAGCACCTCACCCGAATCGAAGAGTTGACAGTCGTACCAAATGGAATCACCAAACGGAGCAGGCACCTAAGATGACCTCTATAAAAAAGACGCTGACAGGAATGGCCAAAACCTGCGGGTGAGCGGCTAAAATCAGTCCGGTAGGACTGGCTAACCTGTTGAAGCAACTGCCGCGTAAAACCGATAAGAACTTGCTCGTGGGCTATGAAACCAGCGATGACGCAGCGGTTTACCGATTAGACGATGAGACGGCCCTTGTGCACACGGCCGACCTCATCACACCCCCCGTGGATGACCCATTCCTGTTTGGTCAGATCGGCGCCGCAAATTCCTTGAGCGACATCTATGCCATGGGGGGGAGACCCGTCACGTGTCTCAACCTCATCGGTTTCCCTTCCAATGATCTCGAACCTGAGATTCTCCATGGGATTGTCGAGGGAGCGCTAAGCAAGATAACGGAAGCTGGCGCGGTATTGGCTGGTGGACACACCACGGACGATGACGAACCCAAGTTTGGACTGTCCGTCACGGGTATTGTTCATCCCGAGAAGTTCTGGCGCAATTCGGGAGCAAAAGTTGGCGACGCGCTCATCCTGACTAAACCTATAGGGAGCGGCGTACTCTTCAACGCCAATCTCAAGGGTTGGGTCACGAGCGTCGCTCTGGAAGAATGCGTGCGCTTTATCACGACCCTTAACCGCCGCGCGGCCGAGTTGATGGCCGACTATGAAATCCACGCTGCAACCGACGTTACGGGTTTTGGATTGGCCGGTCATGCTCTTGAAATGGCACGCGGTTCTGGTGTATTGCTTAATATCAAATCATCAGAGATTCCCGTTATGTCGGAAGCCCTTGCCATGTATGAGAAAGGCATGACTACCGGCGTTAACGCCGCAAATCGGGCAATTATCAAAGATGAATGTCAATTCGATTCTTCCCTTTCTGAATTCCAAAGAGAGTTGCTCGTGGACCCTCAGACCAGTGGGGGGCTACTCGTTTCTTTGCCTGAATCAGAAAGCAAACGTCTGCTAAGGGTGCTGCATGATGGAGGCATTCCCGATGCGTCCATTATCGGATACGTCACCCCTGCTTCAGATCAGACGCACCTATTCTTCTCATAGAGACATTACTCTATTTATTGCGGCACGCTTCAACTGCGATCCCGGACATTCGTAGATTATCGTTGTGGTTGATTGGGCGGGACAATATCTTGCTCAATTCAGACAGAATTGTGTAGTGCCACTTTACAGACTTATAGATCCGGCCATAGATCAGGAAAGATCACTCCTGTATTTGCCATACCGCGTTGAACCGACAAAAAATGCCAATTAGATACTCGCTTAGCCTACTCCTGATTTTTCTCCTCACAGCCTGTGAAACAGTCGGTACAAGAACCGGAGCTGTTTCTGTCGATGATACCACAGACGCCAATGAAGTGGCTGCCCTGATCGATTCCTCCAGAATTCGAGGCACCGTAGAGAAACTGGCCAGCTTTGGAACTCGGATGACGGGTTACCCAGGGGCAACGGAAGCGGCCAATTATCTGGCGGAAGAATTCAGAACTATTGGTCTTGAGAATGTAGCCTTAGAGGAATTTGTAGCATCTGCTCCCCTCGATGAGGGGGGGACACTGCAGGTGCTTGAAGGAACCGCCTTAAGTTCTCCCATCCCGATTTACTCCGTCTGGCCAAATCTGATTCGTACGTCTACGCTTCCTCCTCAGGGATTAACGGGAAAGATGTACTATGTCGGCGAAGGAGAGTGGAGAGATTTCAACGGAATTGAAGTAACTGATGCCATCATCATGATGGACTTTAATACGGGGCTTAACTGGGAAAACGCTGCAAATCTGGGCGCCAGAGCTGTCGTCTTCGCCGAACCAGAGAAGACCAACCGTGTCGAAGGGGAAGAGAAATACCTGCAGGTGCCACTAAACTTCCCGCGCTTCTGGATGAAGATGGCCGCTGCCGACTCGCTCAAATCGGTCCTGAAAGCACAACCCGGACTCAACGTACGTGCCCGGGCGCGGATGACATGGAAGCGACTACCAGCTTATAACGTGCTCGGGAAGATCACCGGAACGCACCCGGTGCTCAAGGAGGAAGCAGTCGTCCTTGAATCGTACTATGATTCCATGTCACCGGTACCAGCCGTCTCCCCTGGGGCAAATCAAGCATCGAGCGTAGTAGCTATGCTTGAAATGGCGCGTTATTTCCGAGAGCATCCACCGGCCCGTACCGTCTATTTTCTGGCTACGTCCGGCCATTTTCTCAGCCTCAGCGGCGTAAGCGACTTTACCCAGCGACACGCTCGAAAGACCGAGTACTTCGCTGAAAGAATCGGCGAACCTATTAATATGAAATTGTTCGTCGGCCTGGACCTGTCCAGCGCCCGGGATCAAGTTGGCATCTACTATGCTGGAATTATCTTCGCTGGCAACTCCTTTGAAAAGCAACGCTTCTTTACTCCCTTCGGCCGAAAGTTCATGAACTTCGCGGACCAGATTACTGGTCCCTTGGGGGCCTCGTCCGATTTGCTGATGAATGTAATCTCGCCACCGGGGGGTATTCGGCCCACGGAATTCTTCCCGGCGGGGGG
>JABIQT010000550.1 GCA_018667995.1 Candidatus Latescibacterota bacterium | reverse complement strand
TGCATATTGAGCAGGAGCGCCAACCGTTCGTCATGTGGTTCGTGGGAAAGGTATGCTCCCAACCGTGTTGCCTTATGGCTGACTTCATTCAGTAGCTGTCTCGACTTGACGGCCGCCGCCATGCCCCGTGACTTCTCTACGAAATTCAAATACCTGCGTTGGAATCCGACAAGATCTATTTGATCAAGCGTACTGGTTTCCATCGTGATCAGATCATCCGGGTGCGACTCAAGGATAGCCCGCAGAAAGAGCAGAATGTGTTTGAGGTGGGACGAGAAGTAACCAATGATCAGCGATGAAATTGCGGCGTCGTGCGTATCGAACCAGGCGTTGATGAGCATTCTGAGTAGGACTGTTCTATCGGGTGCTGTATTGCTATCCAATAGTAATCTGATTTCTTGTGGTGTAATCTCTGAGACATCTCTCGAAGCAGTGCGAGTCAGGTAACACTTGAACAAGTCTTGAAGGTGCTTTGATGGCTCTGTATGGGATATTAGAACATTGTCCAGCAGAGAGATGGCCGCGACAATACTCTCGTTGGAAATCACGTCAATACAACGAAAGGAAGGGACTAGCAGGCCGGCACCTCCTGCTCCACAGGCAGCTATCTTTGCCCGTCGATCTTCGCTCGTAGAGGTATCAGGCTCAAGAACAGAATCGTCATACCATTCATCTATCAGGCGCCGCGATACCTTTTGATAGTAGGACGACACATCGCCG
This sequence comes from Candidatus Latescibacterota bacterium, assembly GCA_018667995.1. Taxonomy (GTDB): domain Bacteria; phylum JAAXHH01; class JAAXHH01; order JAAXHH01; family JABIQT01; genus JABIQT01. The sequence goes on along the minus strand of JABIQT010000550.1, from coordinate 2,168 downwards.
GGAGAATAGATGCGCCCGGCGCGTATCAGGAATTCATGGTTCATGTATCGCTCTGGGAGCCGAGAGATCGCGAATTTCCAGTAAACCTGCAGAACTTTGAGCCTTCTGTACAGGCCACCGTCGGGGAAGAACCGAATGTACTTCATGGTACAGAATAACTGTAGGCGGTTAAGAAAGCGGAGCTGTAGCATCCACGCGAGCCACAGAAAGAATAGCATTCCTGCAATGGGTAGAAGGACCAGGGGCGAGACCGGCAGAAATCGATACCAGACGTTGCCGACTAGCCAGAGTAACACACCGTCATAGATTGGAGCATACAATGGCCTCAATTCCTGCAGTAGTATCGGAGGGAGTACAGCAAGTGCCACGAACAGTAGCACATATAGTGTCCGTCTCGCGCGATAATGTGATGAAGACAGTTCCAAGTGGGTGCGCCCTCTATTCATGGGACAATGTAGATTCCGGCATAGACACGACCCGTTGGCTGTCGGTATTTGCGGAACTCATAGTGACCTGATTGTATGGCTTGCGGAGGGCAGACCGCAGCTATCTCTGTCTGCCGACTGATCTTCGAATACGCTCGCACAGGGCGACAGTTTTCTTGAGTACACCATGTACCCGTTGCATCGTGCGGATTTCGTCTTTGGTAATCCGAGCGATGTCGCGCTGATAGGGACGGGCCTTCGCCAGGCGGCTCTCATAATTCGGCAGCCACCCCTTGATCATTTGCTCTGCCGTTCTGCGATAGGATTTTCGGTATCTCTTTCTGAGTTTTGCCAGAGCTCTTCTTACCGACCTTGGTCGCAGTGATTTCATCTTCTTGAGCGCATGAATTGCCGGCTTAGCCTCTATGGGGGTTGCCTCTGCCTCTGACACATGCGCTCGTAGTTGTTCCCACTGGGCGGTGTGCTTTTTAAAATGAGTTACCACATGACGCGACAACTCATCTGTACGAGGTTCCGGTTCCATCACATTCACCCCACTATCCTCTTGGTATCATCCAGGTAAGATTTGACACTTTCCTGTAGTTGTTTGAGATTCTCGAGTCCCTGAGAAATCCGATCCGGAACGTCCTTGAGCTGAGCGATGTCATGACGGATGGCCTCGGTGTGTTCCTGTAGCAGTTTTCCGTCCTGTTCGATTTTTGTGACCAGATCCTGCAGTTGGCTCTTGAGCACCTCGTGATCACGGTGAAGAATCTGGTTGGACTGATGTTGAAATGACTCGAGCTGGAGACTGAACCGATAGTCGATACTCGCTATTTGATTGGCAAGGGTACGGTTGAGCTCTGTTTCGTTTTTCAGGAAATCAAAGATCTCACTGCCCGGATGCTGGACGAGATCACGGACTGACCGGCAGTAGTCGGTCATAGTTTTTCTCGCAGTCGTGTATTCATCCATTTCGCTCTTGCGATGGGCCAGTTCATCGATGGCTGCGTTCAGATCTTCGTCCATGCCTTCAAGGTATATGGAAAACTGGTTCTTCAAACGATCACGAGTGGAATCCAGGTGATCGATAGCGTCAATGTACTGGGATTGAAACTGTGCATCCTGCGCTTCCAGAATGGAGCTGGCAATTGATGTAAGCTGTGATGTTCGCATTGTCGCATTGATGTATTGAAGAGATTCCGTGAGCTCGGTGGCATCTTCATGCGGCAGTATGAGCTTAGTGACGGCATCCTCGCTGTCCGGCCTTAGTACAAAACTCTTTCCATTCAGTGATTCGAGCGCGATTTCCGGTTCGAAGGCGTGAAGTAATTCTACCGTATTCTCAAATCCAATGAAGGGGCGAATCTCGTATCCTTCAGGCAGATAGACGTCCACGCCAATGGCGTGCCAGGCAGGATCTCGCACGTAGAGGTCTCCATGGTGCGCAATCTCACCGGGCAGGTCCGACCTGCTTGCTCCTTCTCGGGAGATCAGTATGTGCAGGCGATTCTCCTGTTCTGAGTCGCATGGCAGGTATAGGAAGTTCCGTATACGAGACAAAGGATAGTCTGACAGGAAATTCAGGATTGCGTCTTTACTGGTATCCTCAAACACGCAAAGAAAATGTGCCTGCTCAAGATCCCGAAGATGGCTCAACTCCCTGTCGATCCGAGATTTCTGTAAATCCAGAGACTTGATCCGATCTTTCAGACTTTGCCCATGGTACAGGGATGATGTGGC
>JABIQT010000384.1 GCA_018667995.1 Candidatus Latescibacterota bacterium | reverse complement strand
CGCCGGCAACTCTGTCAACACAGCAAATGAAAGGGAACCATCCAGGCCTGCAGAGCCCTCAATATTCCATTTGCCGACCGGTCCTACCATCGTCAAATCCGGTGTGATCAATCTGCCATTGTCGACTCTGAATCCACCGGTAAGTGACTGAAAGTTGATCGCTTCACTATTCTTGAGCTTCAGGAAACCAGCCATTTTCTGAAATGGAGGCCAGTTCATGATTTTGCCTTCACTGACGGCCAAGTCCCCAAAACCATTCAGTGCTTGATCCACCGGATTTCCCAGCTGATCAAGAATTGTGGATGCGGAGATTGTGGATGAGAGAGTGCCATTCAGTGATTTTCCAATGGGTAGGAATTCAGAGATAATGTCACCTGTCGCCAATTCGCTCATGCGAGCGTCCACCTGTACCGCCGGCTTTGAGATATCGGTTAAGTCCTGAACGATCGATCCGGTAAACGATCCCCCGTACATTCTGGCGTTAATATCTGTCAATCTCAGTATCTGATCTCCCGCTGTAGCCGTTAGTTTCAGATCACTCATTTCAATACCGCGGAGCATTACTTTGCTACCCGAGAATCCTGCCGATATGGCTATATCCGGCATTGGTTCATATGGAGTCGGACCCTCAGGCTCCTCGACAGCTGGAACCAGTTCATCCAGGTCGAGATACTGGGACGAGATCTCCGCGCGCAACGATGGAGATGATATCGACGACGCTCCTTGCTGGATCGGACCGTAACTGGCTGAGATGGCGACGTCAGAGCGACCAAGTCTAGCGCTGAATCCGTCCAGTCCAATCATACCTTGATTTAAGCTGAAATCTCCATTGGCATCGGCAATCGAAACCGGTAATCCAGGTGCATCATACCGCACATCAGTTATTGTCAAATCGGTCTCTATGTTTGGGGCCTCGGAGCTTCCCATTACTCCTGAGACGGATCCGGATATACTGATCTGTCCGTCCCCCGATCCCACATCCCTCTCATCAATTATGTCCTCCGGTATTGCCGCGAGAAGTGCCTGTAGGGTCAAGGCGTTTGACTTGTAAACAAGGGAATAATTGGGATTTTCGGACTGAAATCCCTCAATATCTCCATTCAGCAGCAGAGGAAGTTCATTGAACGATACTGTGGTATTCTTAATTACTATAGTGTCGGACGAGTAGTCGACCCCTACATCAAAATCCAACGCACAGGTTATATCCTCAACCTGCGTATCAATTGATGAGTAGCGGATCGTTCCGGCGCGTAGAAAGCCGACAAAGTCGAGTTGATTTCCGTTGTCTTTGAGCGTCAATCCGGAATTGATCTCTATTTTGGCCACTTCAACGATAGTTCCAGTGGCCGAGTCCTTAAAGTTGAATTCGCCGTCATTAATACGAATGTGATGAACGTCAACGTCGAGAGCTGATGCTTCCCCTGCGGTTGAAGCGGATGAAGCTTCTTCATCGATCTCGCCGCCAAACAGGCCGTCTAGACTGGATCCTTCTGCTGTTACGAGCAGATTAATCGCTGGTGCTGAGAGCACAAATTCATTGATGACCAATTGTTGGTTCAACAACGGTAAAATCTCCAAGCTCATCAGAAAACTTCCGAGCCGGATCGAGGCCTCTCGCGGCTGTGCTCCTTCTGCCTCGAATACTTCAACCCCTGATACGCGGATTCCGATACTTGGGAGGACCTGCAAGGAAACATCCTGGATCGCGATCTCCCTCTTCAAACGCCTACCGGCCTCCAGCAATACAACATCCTTGAGGTACTCAGGCGGGTATGCAAGTTTAAGAATTGCCAGCGGAAGTGTCACCGCCAGTAGCACGGCAAGCGACATTGCGATGAGGGACTTCTTCATGGCCAGAGATGTTCTCCTTAATGGAGGGTGAAATGGCTTCGCAAAATGAACATAAATTACACCTGTTAAAAAAGTTATGGCAAGTCTAAACGTTGGTGCAAATCTTGTCAATACAAAAGCCGGAAGGCCCCGGCGCGAGGCGCTGTTGACGCCCCTTTCTTTTTTTGATAAATACCTTCCCAATATCTCTTGACATTTAAGACCCCATCCGTATTTTGATCCCGAACTTTCAGCCTAATCTGACCGTTTTTATCGGCGCTCCTATGAGAGAGGCAAGCCCGCAAACACTGGGCAAATATGGTTTATCTTCCTCTGATACTCCTCGTCATTGTTGTAGTGATACTGGCACTGACCATCATTACCCTTTCTTCCTTCGTTGGTCGCAAGAAAGAATACTTCGAAAAACTCGCGTCTTACGAGTGTGGTGTACCGATTCAGGATACCGCGCGGAAGAATTTCTCTGTTAAATTCTATTTGATCGCTATCTTGTTCATCCTCTTTGATGTCGAGATTATATATATGTACCCCTGGGCAGTGGTTTTCAAGGACCTCCACCTGTTTGGAGCTGCGGCCATGGGCGTCTTTTTCCTTATGCTCGTCGTTGGATTCGTATACGAGTGGAAACGGGGTGCTTTGGAATGGGATTAGAAGATCAACTTAGCGATCATGTGATGACAACAACCGTTGATCAAGTCGTCGGTTGGGCAAGAAAGAACTCGCTTTGGCCTATGCCGTTCGGTACAGCTTGTTGTGCAATTGAGCTGATGGCTACACTTGCCTCAAGATTTGACCTGGCGCGGTTCGGTGCGGAAGCCATTCGATTTTCTCCCAGGCAATCCGATTTAATGATTGTCTCGGGTAGAGTCTCCATAAAGATGATGCCGGTACTAAAGAAAATCTATGATCAGATGCCCGAGCCCAAATGGGTAATATCGATGGGAGCCTGTGCATCATCAGGAGGGGTATTTAATACCTACACCCTGGTTCAAGGTGTGGATCAGTTTATTCCAGTAGATGTATATATTCCTGGATGCCCACCCCGACCAGAGAACGTGATCCAAGCTCTGATGAAGGTTCAGGAAAAAGTGGCTGTTTCTAAAGCCATGTAATTGCTGTCGAGATCCCAAGAGTCGTTCAAAACGTCGCCCATAATTCAGAGAACCAGACGCCCCATGAATAAGAAATCTATAGCTGAACTGCTTCTGAACATCCGTGCCGTGACAATAAATGTTGAAGCTCCATACCATTATCGATCCGGCATAATTTCACCGATATATTGTGACAATCGTCTTATCATCTCCTTTCCTGAGGAAAGAGCAGCTATCGTAGATGGGATGGTTGGAATAATCAATGACCAGGATCTGAAACCGGATGTCATTGCCGGTACCGCGACTGCCGCTATTCCTTTTGCCTCGTGGGTAGCAGAACGTTTGAATCTCCCCATGATATACGTAAGGTCTGGACAGAAGGGATACGGAAAAGAACGTCAAATTGAGGGAGTTCTGCCGGAAGGAGCCCGAGTGATTTTTACCGAGGACCTGATCACGACCGGTGGCGGCGTTCTCAGTGCCGTTTCGGATGTGCGCCAGGGCGGTGGCGAAGTCGTTGGCGTGGCGGCCGTTTTTGAATACGGATTGCCGGCCTCAGAGGAAGCATTTGGCAAAGAATCGGTAGCTCGCTGGTGTCTTTCTGATTTTACGGCTATTCTTGATGTGATGAGCGACCGGGGCGATCTTACGGACGAAGAAAAGGTCATCGCACTGGGATGGAAATCAGACCCCAAGGGTTGGGGCGAAAAGATGGGGTTCGAGTAGCAATGGCGGATAACGAGAAAATAGAGGTAGAAGAGGCTATCGTGGAAGAAGCAGTAGTCGATTCGTCCAGTGGCACGGTCCGCGAGCTCAAAGAGCATTTTTCCGATGCAGTGCTCGATTATCAGGACGCACTATCCGAAGAAACGGTCACTGTTGAACGATCCGCCATCATTGCGGTGCTTCGGTTCCTGAAGGATGAATCTTCGACTCCTTTCACCAGACTCTGTGATCTGACAGCAGTGGATCGTCTATATCTCGATGAGGATGTGCGTTTCGCTGTGGTCTACCATCTTCATTCCCACCTTTCTAATCAGAGAATCCGTATTAAGGTACCCGTTCCCGAGTCGGATCCAGTAGTGGGATCTGCTGCATCTGTCTGGCCTGCGGCTGACTGGATGGAGCGTGAAGTATACGATCTATACGGTATAGAATTCGAAGGCCACCCTGACCTTCGTCGTCTGGTGATGCCTGATGATTTTGGAGCACATCCCCTCCGCAAAGACTATCCACTCCACGGCAACGGTGAGCGTGATAATTTCGCATTTTAGATTCCGAACCGAATGGGTTCAGGTTATTTGTATATGAATGCAACCGATGCAAAGATAGACAGTCTCGACCAGGATGATCTTGAAAAGTTGCGCAACGAGCGTGCACAGTTCAAGACGGTGCCTGATATGCCGACCGAGACTATGACGCTCAATTTCGGTCCGCAGCACCCCGCAACGCATGGCACGTTGCATATGGTATTGGAACTTGACGGCGAACGCATTGTTAAGGTCACTCCCCACATAGGTTATCTGCATACCGGATTCGAGAAGATCGGCGAGCACCGTAGCTATAATCAATTTGTGGCGCTCTCCGATAGAATGAACTACCTGTCGCCGCTCTCGAACAATATCGGTTTCGCGACTGCGGTCGAGAAGTTGATGGGCATTACCCTTACCCCGAGAACCGAATACATCCGAACAATTTTGGCAGAGCTGTCCCGTCTTGCGGATCACCTTGTTTGTGTGGGAACGGCCGCTCTCGATATTGGTGCCTTTACGGCGTTTCTTTACGGCTTTCGTGCTCGTGAGGAACTCTATGATGTTTTTGAGGCAGTTACCGGCACCCGTCTCACTACCAGCTATACGCGAGTTGGTGGTCTGCTACGAGATGTCCCGCCGAACTTTCAGGAAATCGTGGGAAAGGCCCTTATTGAGTGCGATCGGTCTATTGATGAGATCGATAAACTGCTCACGCACAATCGTATCTGGCGTGATCGTACTCAGGGAGTCGGTGTGGTTTCAGCAGACGATGCCTTGGGATTTGGCGCCACCGGCCCAATCCTCAGAGCTTCCGGAGTGGATTGGGATTTGCGCAAAAACGAGCCTTACCTCATTTACGACCAGTTGGACTTCGATGTTGTCATTGGTGAAAACGGCGATGTCTATGATAGGTACCTGGTACGTATGGAGGAGATGCGACAGAGCATAAAGATCGTTCGGCAGATTATTGACAAGATCCCAGATGGTCCAATTAGCTCGGACGAAGATCATACGGTGATCCCTACAAAAGCCGAAGTTTACGAGTCCATGGAATCACTCATATATCATTTTAAGTTGACCATGGAGGGACACGGCCCTCTACCGGAGCCCGGTGAGGTGTATTCGAGTACCGAGGCGCCCAATGGCGAACTAGGTTTTTACATCGTGAGTGATGGGAGTCGTCATCCCTATAGGCTCAGAGTTAGGCCCCCGTCGCTGTTTCATTTTTCTATGTTCCCGAAGTTGGTGCCGGGACATATGCTGGCCGATGTAGTCGCGATTCTGGGCAGCATGAATATCATCGCAGGCGAACTGGACAGGTAGCTAAATGGCGCTGGCTTTTTCACCAGACTCTCAAAAAAGAGCGGAAGAAATCTTGGCCCGCTACCCGGCAGAGCATAAAAAAGCCGCGGTCGTGCCGCTACTTCACCTTGCACAGAAGGAGTGGGGGTATATCTCACCCGACGCAATGTCCTGTGTGGCGGATCTGATTGAAGAATCGCCAGTGAAGGTTGCCGAGATTGCTACATTCTATCCGATGTTCAATAAGGAACCGGTTGGCAGGCACCTGATAAATGTCTGCCATACCTTGCCCTGTGCGCTTGCTGGCTGCTCTGATATTGTTACTCATATTTCTGGGAAACTTGGTATCGGTGTGGGTGATACGACGGAGGATGGTCGTTTTACCCTCAAGAAGATCGAATGCCTGGCAGCTTGCGATCGAGGACCCGTCATGCTGGTTAACCGGGAGCTCCATACACATCTCACGCCCGAAAAAATCGATACGATAATCGAAGGGTTGGAATAGTACCTCATGGCTGATGCCTCACGTGCACTTTTGCCGTCCATAGAAGAACATGACGATCTCGCTAACATCGAGAAATATATAGCTCAGGGCGGATATGAGACGCTGAAACGTGTCATTAAGGAAATGTCCCCTGACGATGTTACAAATGTCGTCAAGGAAGCGAACATCAAGGGGCGCGGAGGCGCGGGATTTCCTGCGGGTCAAAAATGGAGTATGTGTGCCGACAGGTACCCAAGGTACGTACTTGCAAATGCCGATGAAAGTGAGCCCGGGAGTTTCAAGGATCGCAAGCTGTTGGAGGGCGATCCACATCGGGTCATAGAGGGAATGATACTAACGTCCTATGCGCTGGGAGTCAATCTCGGCTACATCTACATGCGCGGCGAGTTTTTTCATATTTATGACCAGGTAGAACACTGCCTTCTCGAGGCCCGCGAAAAAGGATTTCTGGGAAAGAATATCTTGGGATCCGACTTCAGTCTTGACATCTATCCGCATCCCGGTGCTGGGGCCTATATCTGCGGGGAGGAAACAGGACTTATCGAATCGCTTGAGGGCAACCGCCCTTATCCTCGCTTGAAGCCTCCCTTCTTCCCAGCTGCTGTTGGTCTATGGGGCCAGCCGACCATTTTGAATAATGTTGAGACCTTTTCCGATGTGACACTCATACTGAAAAATGGCGCAGAATGGTTTTTAAAACTTGGCACGGAAGACACGAGCGGGACACGCTTAATTGGCGTTTCGGGACACGTGAAATCGCCCGGGTTGTACGAGCTCAGTCCAGGGATTACGCTTCGCGAAGTGATCTATGATGTGGCTGGTGGTATTCGAGGAGACAGGCAACTCAAAGCCGTGATACCCGGAGGTATCTCGGCACCCGTTCTTACACCTGATGAAATTGACACCACCATGGAATTGGGTAAGCTTGGTAGTATTGGCACCATGGGAGGCACTGGCGGCGTGATCGTAATGGATGAGACCGTAAGTATAATTGATGTCATGCTTAACGCCTCAAATTTCGCGCGGCATGAATCATGCGGTCAGTGTACGCCCTGTCGAGAAGGTACCCCGTGGATGAACGATATTTTGCGCCGGATTCATGACGGCGATGGACGCATTGAGGATATTGCGTTGCTGCTTGATATTTGCGTGCAGATCCATGGCAGAACGGTTTGCCCCTTTGGGATGGCTCCAGCTGTTTGGCCGATCAAGACTTTTCTGATAAAATACTATCCCGAAATAAAAGCGAGCATCGAGCAGAAGAAGGCCGTGGTTCTACCCGTAGAGCAAGCCTACCTGAAGCAAGACGAGGGGTACGAAGCGATGGGTGGTCCGGGTAATTTCAGACTGAAGGAACAGGTCCTAGGTTAACTATGCCTACAATCAATATCGATGGCGAAGATTACGTGGTTGATGATGGCTTGAACATTGTTCAAGCTTGCGCACAGGCTGGTATTGAAGTTCCGCACTTCTGCTACCATCCTGGCTTGAAAGCTGACGGCAATTGTCGCATGTGTTTGACGGAGATGGAGGTCGCCCCCGATCGATGGGTATTGGTTACTTCCTGTACGACACCGGCCAATCGTGATGGGACGAAGATTCGGACCACCACCCCTCCTGTGCTCGACAATCGCAAGGGAATAATGGAGTTTCTACTGATCAATCACCCTCTGGATTGCCCGTGGTGTGATCAGGCCGGTGAATGCCGACTGCAAAACTATTCGTTCGACCACGGTCGCTCGCAGAGCCGCTATGTAGAAGATAAGCGCGTCCCCCCTAAGAAAGATCTCGGGTCGCACATTACCTTGTTCTCCACACGTTGCATTCTTTGTCAGCGTTGTACGAGATTCTGCGATCAGGTTCCAGGGACTTCCGAGTTGGGCGTGACAAAAATGGGGTCAAGATCTGAGATTGATATCCATCCTGACAGGCCACTCGAAAATCCGATGTCCGGTAATGTGGCCGATATCTGTCCGGTTGGTGCCCTCGTGACAAAAGACTTTCTGTACAAACCACGTATCTGGCACTATGACAAAGTTAATACCGTATGCACCGGCTGCAGTACAGGGTGTAATACGCTTCTTGAGGTGATGGATCACAAGATTTACAGGACCAGGCCACGAGAGAACATGGACGTCAACACATTCTGGATGTGTGATGACGGACGATTTCTTTACAACGAATGGCAGGATCTGGACCGATTTAAATCACCAATGGAAAGGGTCGATGGCGAGCTTGTCCCTATTTCCTGGACTGAGGCTTTAGCCCGTGTCGGCGAACATATCGTCAGTACAGATTCGGCCGACAGTTCGGCGTCGGTAGCTCTAGTAGGTTCGGCCGCGATGACTAATGAAGAGAATTATCTCCTGAGACGCCTCGGAGATCAGTCATTGAAGGACGCCGCCCGTGGACTCTATCGGAGACCCGATGGTGAGGAGTGGGTTGCCAAGAGTGGATTTCGAATCGAGGCCGATAAATCGGCGAATGCGCGGGGCGCCGCGGAGATGCTGGGTGTTTCCGACATGAAACAAGTTATAGATGGGATACAGGCTGGCACGGTGAAGACTGTTTATTTCCTAAATGGAGATACGCATTGTAGCCTCACGTCGGAGGAGCAAGAGACATTGGGCAAGCTGGATCTGCTTATCGTCCAGGACGTCGCGCCTTCAGCACTCACGGCATTGGCCCACATCGTATTGCCAGGTGCATCGCCATTTGAGAAAGACGGTACCGTGACAAATGTCGCCGGTCGCGTGCAGCGCCTGCGAAAAGCCTTCCCACCGCCTGGAGGGGCGCAGCAGGACACCGATGTCATACGGCAGATTGCGCAGTTACTTGATGT
>JABIQT010000457.1 GCA_018667995.1 Candidatus Latescibacterota bacterium | reverse complement strand
CGGATTGGGCGTGCGACGGGCAGACTCGCAGGCGCCCTGTTATCAGGTCGATTTATCTGGTTTGCAACTACCATGGCATATCAGATAGGGTTCACGTTGGAATACGCTCGTCTGTCGATCGGAAAGAAGGAGTAACCGTGTCGCGATCTGTTCTCTGGGCAAATGATTTTCCACCGATTACTAGCGGAATCGCCACCTTCTTCGTCAATATCTGGCGCAATCTGCCGCCAGAAAAGGTCCTCGTGATCGCACCCCGAGTGCCCGAGTCGAAGATAGTGGACGAGGCGCTTCCGTTTTCTGTCTGGCGCCTGAATCTTCCTACGGGAGAATCCGGACTGTCCAAGGGGCTCAAGACACTCTTCACCGTGTTTTACTGCATCGTAATCAGCCTGGTGCAGCGTCCGGCGAGACATCATTGCGGGCAGGTATTCTCCTCTGGTATTGCAGGCTGGGTTTGTCGGAAATTCCTCAGGATCCCGTACGTCGTCTATGTGTATGGGTCCGAGACGGTAAGGCTTGGCAGCGGCGGACTATCGGAACGGTTGATGCGTAGGGTGCTGGATGACAGTGAACTTGTCGTGGCTAACAGTCAATACACGGCGCAGGAGTTTATCTCATTCGGTATTTCCCCGGGACATATCAAGGTTATTTATCCCGGTGTGGATCCTGATCATTTCCTTCCTGCAGATCCCAGTCCGGATCTGGTAAATCGGTACGGTCTGGCAGGCAAACGTGCGTTGCTCACTGTGGCTCGCCTTGACGAGCGCAAGGGGCACGACGTCGTAATCCGGGCCCTTGGCATTCTATCCGCCGAATTTCCCGATCTTGTATATCTGATACCCAGTCGGGGTCGAGAAGAGCCTCGTTTGCGTGCGCTCACCAGTGAACTCAACCTTGAAGAAAAGGTCCAGTTTCTCGGATTCGTCCCCGACGAGGAACTTCCGAATCTGTATAACCTATGTGACATTTATATCATGCCCAATCGTGTGACGCAGGAGACGGTATTAGCTGGGGATGTGGAAGGTTTCGGCATCGCATTTATAGAGGCCAGTTCATGTGCAAAACCCGTGGTGGCTGGGAGATCGGGCGGGGCCGTAGAGGCTGTTGCCGATGGTGAAACCGGCATTCTCGTGGATGACCCCGATTCGCCGGAGGCCGTATCCGAGGTCTTGCGAACGCTACTGTCCGATCCCGATTTGTGTCAACGGCTCGGGAAGGCGGGACGAATACGTGTTACGGAAAAATACGACTGGCGGCTGTTGGCCAGACAAGTAGCTGAGATTCTGTAGAAATCGGAATAGATCCAATGGCTGAAGATGTGAAATCGTTCCACGGGCCTCTTAGTGAACAGGTCCGTCAACGAACAGTATCCTGCTGCGAGGGGATGACTGGGCGGATACTGGACGTAGGATGTGGTAACGGTCTGCTTTTCGAAGAGTTGGAACGGGTCGCGCACCCGAGGAGCTTTGGCGTAGACCGGTCCACGGAATTACTTACGGACGTACGCCGGAGACTCGAGCGAAGGGTGGAATGTACCCGTGGGATGATAGACCATCTACCATTTGCAGATCGGTCTTTCGACGCAGTGACCTGCCTGAATACCTTGTTGAACCTTCCCTCCCTGGACGTAGTGAGTACCGCCCTCAACGAGATGATGCGCGTAAGTGACGGAAAGGTCATCGTGGACATCCGAAACGGTGACAATCCAGTCCTGGTTGCAAAATACTGGTGGCATCGACGCAATGCCACATTTGCAACAGTCGCCTATAGATTGCGGGATATTACCAAGATCTTTCGGTCAGGCGGATTCGATATTGAGCACGCCTATCCCATTGGTTTGGGAAATCGCCTGGCGGCCTGGGGTTATGTGGTGGTAGCAGAACGGACCGGGATGGATGACTGATTGCATCATTGGTGTGAGCTTTTGGAATTCACCGCAGTACTGGATTTCTATTTCGGTTTTTCCAGTGACATCAGATAGCTTGAGGCCAGCCAGCGTCGAATGATGGGGATCCGTACAATGAGTTTGTCGAGCTTGAATCTACCGGGAAAGTAGGTCATTTTCTTCAGTCGGAAGCCATG
>JABIQT010000417.1 GCA_018667995.1 Candidatus Latescibacterota bacterium | reverse complement strand
TTCTGACATATGATCGTACTCTAAATCACCATCGGAAAGAGCGCCCCGCGAAGAGGACAGAGGAGACGCAGTCGACGCAGATAGAACAGATTTACAATAGTGTGCCCCAGTGTTGATGACCCCATTGGGGGTTGACGAAAATCATTGATATCCTGTCAGTTTGAACCGAAGGGATTAGGACAAATTCGTGACATTTCGACGAAAAGGTTGGTTGCTAGCTGTAGTCGGTTTGATCGTGGTCATGGCGTCCGCTCATCTTATCGCTGGTCAAATCACGCGTGCAGGCATGGACTTTTTCTACTCCGGTAGAGATGTGGCCTCACTGCTCAGTGAAATCGCGGTAGAAATCCGTAACGGTGATGTTTCGGTTATACAGCCGCATTACAGCAGAACGTTTACAGGCGGTAAGCTAGGTCTAAACAATAGGGCCTTAACCAGTCAGCGTGACGGTATTCGAATATACTCACTTCAATCGGATGGGCCGAATGGAGGGCGTAAAGAGGCCATCGCCGAGTGGCAGACGTACGTAGACGGGTTTGAATCGATCGAAGCCGTGGGGCTTCATTTACACCGACTTGAGGAATGGAGTCCCCATGACAGGTTGGTAGCCAGTGTCCGCTATGAGTTAATCGGCACTCCCGCAGGGGAGTCGGAACCCGGCATAGACCGGGCATTCTTTCGCATGGGTTTTGAACGAATCGGTGAGAATGAGCTCAAAATCATTTGGGCAGAGCTGATCGAAGGTGACCGTACTATAAACGATACGGAGCACTTCATCGATGTTGCAGCAGAGGCCGGTATTGATTTTGAGAACAGGTATTATCCTTCATTCCTCAAGGAAAAACTGAAATTCGGCATGATACGCTATGGTCCGGGAGGTATCACCGCCGCGGACTACGACAATGATGGTTTCTATGATCTGTTTATTCCGGACGGAGTATCGTCCAAGCTGTTCCGAAATGAAGGTGATGGCACGTTTGACGATGTCACCGTGAAGGCTGGACTGACCGGCCTCGACGGAGTAAGCGTGGCTTTATTTGCTGATTACGACAATGACGGTCACAAGGATCTGTTTGTCAGCCGTACGTTTCAACCCAATCAGTTGTACCATAGCAATGGTGATGGTACGTATACCGACGTAACCAACCAGTCCGGTATCGGATCCGATTGGTGTACAACGGTCGCCTCCTGGGGAGATTACGACAACGATGGGTTCCTTGATCTTTATGTGGGACGCTATCTCGATCCTCGTGACCGCATCCCGACCACGTTCTATGCGCGTAATGGCGAACCGAATCAACTGTACCACAACAATGGTAACGGCACATTTTCCAATGTCACCGATATTGCGGGAGTGGGAGAGACGGGGCTCTGCCTGGGAACTGTTTTCGGCGATTACGACAACGATGGTGACCTCGATCTATATGTAGTCAATGATTTTGGACGCAAAACGCTGTATCGAAATAACGGTGCCGGTGCATTTGACGATGTAACGACTGAGACCAACACCCTTGCTTACGGCGCCGGTATGAGCGCTTCGTTCGGCGACTACGACAACGACGGTTGGCTCGACATTTATGTCGCTCACATTCGTTCCGAAGAGGCCTGGTTCGCCGAAGAGCCTACCGTATTAAGGTATATGCTAAATTCCTGGCTACAGGGCGTGTGGTGGGTGGATATGCCGCTCTATTTTGAGATATTCAAACAGTCCGGTTTCGGGTTCATTAAGGTCTTTCAAGACATGGCAGCGGGAAACGCACTGCTACGAAACAGAGGTGATGGAACATTTGAGGACGTGAGTTGGAGCGCCAATGCAAATCCTCCGGGCTGGTTCTGGGGGTCAGCGTTCGTTGACTTCGACAATGATGGCTGGCAGGATATCTACTCCGTTAACGGCTGGGTCTACAACGATAAAGATACCGAGATTGAGCTCGATTTCTTGAACAACGTGGTTTCGAAGCAAGACACATACAAGACGGGTCTTTTCTTTGATCCCAAACACTTTGGCCGTCAATCCTGGCACGGCTGGGAGCGCAATCGCTATTTACGTAACAATGAGGATGGTACGTTCAAAGAATTAGGACGCGCGACCAATACCGATCTGATGCTGAACAGTCGCGGCATTGCCGTGGCTGACTTCTGGAATCGAGGAGTGATGGATATCGCCGTTTCTGCCTCGACAGACAGACACGCTTTGCTTCGCAATAACGTGGGCTCGAAACGCAACTGGCTCGCCGTCGAATTAGTCGGCGGGGCAAACGACCTGCCTGACGGTTCGAATCGGGATGCAGTGGGCGCCCGGGCCACAGTCATTTACAACCGTCCGGACGGCGAAGCCAGGCAATTCCGTGAGGTGGTGTTGGGTGACGGTTATGGGTCGCAGAACTCGTTACGACTTTATTTTGGTCTCGACGAGACCACCAAGATCAACGAACTGATTGTCAACTGGCCACGCTCTAACATAGAGCAGCGCTTTACCGACATTCCGGCCAATCGCATTATCCAGGTACAAGAAGGCAAGGATATGTGGGTGGAACGAAATTACACGAGACGCTAAATTATGAGACGATTACCAGTTCAATTATTGAATACCCGGCCTTTCATTCGCGTATGGAGCCTCGTAACGTTTGCCCTGTTTCTCCCGATGGCTATGTTAACACCCGTCCCAGCCGGAGAGATTGAGAAACGGGTTGATCCCGGATCTAAGACATGGTTCGAGGATCGAACAAAACAGGCCGGGGTTGCCGAACCACATACCAACCGCACGTTCAAGAATCCTTATGCCGACATCATGAAAGGGTATACCGCGCTGGGAGCATCGGTGGCTGCTTCTGACTACAACAGGGATGGTTATGAGGACCTGTTCGTCACCGATTCGCAGGAAGATGGATTGAACCACCTATATCGCAACAACGGTGACTTCACGTTCTCCGACGTGGCTCAAGAGGCTGGGGTGGATCAGGGCAATGACGCGAACAACGCGTCGGCCAACGCGCTGTGGTTTGACTATAATAACAATGGCTACCCTGATCTGCTGGTGATACGTTTTGGTCATAACCTGCTCTTCGAGAACCAGTGCGACGGGACATTCCTCGATGTGACCGCCAGGGCAGGTATTGGGACGCGATATCTGAATTGCATAGCAGCCATTGCCTTCGACTATGATCTCGACGGCGACCTTGATCTGTTTCTCGGTAACTATTTCCAACCCGTCGACATCTTTGATCCTGAAACCCCGCGTTTCTTCCCTGAGAACTTTGAAACGGCAAATAATGGCGGTGGCGTCAACGTATACAGAAATAACGGAGATGGCACCTTCTCCGATGTGACCGAGGCAGCCGGTTTCGACCTCTCCGGATGGACCCTCGATCTCGGTCATGCCGACATGGACCACGATGGTGACGACGATCTGTTTGTTGCCGCTGATTTCGGAACAGATCGCCTGTTCATCAACAACGGAGATGGATCTTTCTCCGATATCACGGAACAAGCGATCGGTTTTGACACCAAAAAAGGTATGAACGTAGATTGGGGTGATTTTGACAACGACGGCTTGTTTGATGTCTACGTCACCAACATCACCGACGACTATATGCGTGAAGGTAATTTCCTGTGGCGGAATAACGGAGACGCGACGTTCTCCGACGTGGCCCGTGAGACAGGAACCTATCGCACCGGATGGGGATGGGCCGGTAAATTCTTTGATTACGATAACGACGGCTGGCTCGATCTCTACGTGGTCAATGGCTGGGTTTCGGCAGGAGAAGAAAACTACATTGTCGACATATTCAAACTGATCATTCAGCCTGACCTTGATATGTCCGATGCGCGTATTTGGCCCCCCATGGGAAACAAGACTTTGAGTGGGTACCAGAAAAATGTC
>JABIQT010000286.1 GCA_018667995.1 Candidatus Latescibacterota bacterium | reverse complement strand
GGGGCCCAATGCCAACTACCTGAGCGACGGTATTTTGAACCATGAGTGGCAGAAGACCGGAGGCGGTGACGGATTCTTGAGTATTCCGATCCCGGACGATCCAGGCACCGTAATGGTTGAATCGCAATATCTTGGGTTGTCGCTCTTCGATCTGTCTACCCGTCAAAGACGCTCCATTCGTCCCGGCGATCCCACGGGGCGAATCGGCGCCCGTAGAAACTGGGATGCCTGGGGCCCGGGTACGCCTGAGCCGGAGTTGAGCAATGCCATGGCACCGGCAAACTGGGACGGCCCGTTCGTGATTTCTGCCCACGACCCCAATATCATTTATGCAGGTACTAACGTGATCTGGAAGAGCTCGGACCGGGGGGCATCCTGGATGTCGCTGGGCGATATGACCACCGGTGTCAATCGTCGGAATCTGCCCATTATGGGCGTGGTTCCCCACGACACGACACTCTCTCTGGATGACGGGATTCCATACTATCCAACACTTACGGCCATAGCCGAATCGCCCTTTGATCCCATGGTTCTGTACGCTGGTACAGACGATGGTAATGTCAAGGTAACGCAGGACGGTGGGAAAACGTGGCTGGAGGTATCGGCCCGTATCGACGGTCTGCCTGATGACGCCTGGATTAACGGTATAGAGGCCTCACGGTTTGATGAAGGTGTTGTCTTCCTGGCAGCCAACAACTACCGCAACGATGACTTTGAGAACTATCTCTATATGTCGGTTGATATTGGCCAGACATGGGTTGACATCACAGGAGATCTTCCTGCTCGCCGCGTAGTGCGAACCATCAGGCAGGATACCCGCAATTCGCGATTGCTCTACGTGGGTACCGAACTTGGGCTTTTTGTTTCCCTCGACGCGGGGCGGCAGTGGATTGATCTACGCAACAACATGCCGCTGATGGCCATCAATGATCTGGTAATCCATCCGAGGGACAATGATTTGATTCTGGGTACCCATAGCCGTGGAATTTGGATTCTTGATAATCTGAATGCCCTGCAGGAACTCAACTCCGAGAGCCTGGCCGCGGATTTCGAATTGTTCTCCGTACCAGACGCGGAGCAGATCAGGTATACCCGTGCTTTTGCCCACGCCGGAGATATGCTTTTTCGAGGCGAGAATCCTCCAGCGGGCGCATTGGTGGATTACTATCTGAAGGAAAATGTCTCGGAAGATGACGTCTTTCTAGAGATCTACGATACGGATGGCACGTTGATTCGGGCTTTGGATGCGGATACCACTGCAGGTATCAGTCGAGTCGTGTGGGACCTGCGTCACAGCCGCTTACCGGCAGCACCAATCGATACTGTCAATGTGGATACTACACTTATCCGATCCAATAACTCGGTGTCGCGGGGTCCCCTTGGCCCATGGGTTACGCCAGGATTGTATATAGCACGTCTCACACTGAACGGCAGAATCAAAGAGGCACACTTTTCCGTTCGCGAAGATCCCCGTATTACGCTACCAGTGGAATCGCGCCGAGAGTGGAGTGCGACCGCTCTCGAGATTGCCGAGCTTTACAGTTTGCTTGTGGCGGACAATGGAGCCATCCAACCAGCGCTTTGGTATCTCGAGAAGTATCGGCGTCAGGGAATCGGATTTGACGCTACGCCAGCGGATGAGATTGAGGAAACCGGTAGGATCTATTCTGAGCTACTCAGCCGAACACGCAGCCTCTATAATCAGATACTTGCCTGGCCGGGAGACCTTACCGCTGACCAGAAGTCTCAATGGAGATACTACCAGGAAACATATCGACGCATTTCACCATCGGGCGAGGAGTACCAGAATCGTATGCTGCCCAGGTTGAATAGAAGTCTTCCGGAGCATTTACGGATAGCCATGCCTGGCGCCGATTTCTGATCTTATGGTCGCCAAGACCGCGAAACATCCGCTATAGCTCCAGAACCGCATTCACGGTTTCCAATTTCAGCCATAGACCTGGCGTCTTTCTTGGATCATGATTTACTGACTTCAGCTCTGCTCTTGTAACAACAGACAATGCAGGTTTTGTATCGGATGATCACTTTGGTAGTATGTATCTGTAACCTGGATAAATGGACGAACGGGATTTGGGTAAACGATAACCTGCCTCCCAACAGATTGTACTCTCCAGAATCAGATTGAGCCACCTATCTCGAAGACCTCTGAAATGACCGTTGCTCCCACTGTTTCAATTGTCACAGCGACCTATAACCGCAGCAATATCCTTAGAT
>JABIQT010000584.1 GCA_018667995.1 Candidatus Latescibacterota bacterium | reverse complement strand
GACACCGTGCTCACCGCTGGCCACAAGCTGCGCATTGTGCGTTCTCGCCCCGATGACGGATGCGACAACCGCATATGCTGCAGTAAGAAATGCCAGCAGCATGCTGAAGTAACCGAGGTCTACCATCACGATTTATATATACCTTTGCTATACTTGCATGAAAGGGTTGTACTGCCGATTTTTAGGGACGAATCAACATAAGAAATACAGCCTGACGGAGCAAGTCAAATGTACCACAGAAGAGAGCATCTGGCTGATGGTCGTCCACCAACTTCTATGCTGCGACCGTGATGTTGGCATCGGGCTTCGAAGCCAAACCCAAATGTTTCACATTGTACGTACTCTGGCTATGCCATCCGTACCACTTTCTCCGATCAAAATGACATCTGCCAGATCCACGAAGAGTCCATTCTCCAGCACCCCCGGGATGTTATTGATAGTCTGTTCCAGACGTCCGGGATCCGGTATGGTATCAAACGAAGCGTCAATGACCATATTCCCCTGGTCCGTTATCACGGGACCGACTTTCTTACCACCACCTGTACGCAATTTCGGATTCCCACCAATCCTCTGGAGCTCTTCCATGACGGGGTTTAGCGCGAAAGGAATTACCTCTACCGGGACTGGAAAATCTGCCCCCAGTCTATCCACAAGCTTTGACTCGTCAATCACTACGACGAATGTTTTGGCTAATCCGTCGATGATTTTCTCACGGGTGTGGGCTGCGCCACCGCCCTTGATCAGTTGGCGATTTGGGTCGACTTCATCGGCACCGTCTATGGCAATATCAATCGACTTGACGTCATCGAGCGTTCTGATTGTAATTCCACAGGTCCGAGCCAGGACATCAGAGTCAAACGATGTGGGGATGCCTACAATTTGGAGCCCCTCCTCTTTGACCCTGCGCCCGAGTTCTTTTATCATGAATACGGCGGTTGATCCGGTACCGAGGCCCACGACGCTATCTGTCTGCACCATACCAGCGGCCTGGATACCCACAAGCTCTTTCAAATTCGGAGGATGGGTCACGTAACAATCCTTTCTGTGGATGAACTCGAGTGGTTACACTTTTCATCCTAAAAACGAGTAGTTGATTTGTAAAGCACAATGGTTGTAGTCCATGGAATTTCTCAGCCAGGTCTTCGTCTTGATATTCCGAACACGCCACAAGAAACTGGTGTTGTACTGGGAAAAGCTCTAAGCCGTGATCGAAGGAAATCCTAACCACAAGGAGATATAGTGAATGACCATATGACCCTGAGTAAGGCCGCAGATCACGCCCGGGAGTTTCTGGATAGTCTGGATTCCAGATCGATTGCACCAATCGCCAATGTTAGTGATCTTCGGTCTGCACTATTCAAGCCTCTCAATGATGCCGGATTGCCGGCCGACGAAGTCATAGATGATCTGGTTCGGGACACCCGAGACGGTCTCCTTGGCTCCACGTCGGGGCGTTTCTTCGGCTGGGTTATAGGTGGTGTCCTCCCCGTAACTCTTGCGGCAGACTGGTTGACGTCTGCTTGGGATCAGAACGCTGCCATATACGCCACAAGCCCGGCAGCAGCAGCCGTCGAAGAGGTTTGCGGAGAGTGGCTGAAGTCATTGCTCGGTTTGCCGGCTTCAGCCTCATTTGGTCTGTTGACAGGCACGCAGTCTGCCCACACGGTAGCCTTGGCTGCAGCACGAAACAAGCTCTTGATTGAGCGCGGTTGGGATGTGAACACCAAAGGTCTGATGGGCGCGCCGCGAATGAGGATTCTGACCGGCGCACATAGGCATGAATCAGTTCTTCGATCAATACGACTGCTTGGTTTAGGAACGGAAGCCTTGGAGATTGTGGATGTGGACGCGAGCGGCCGAATACGTCTCGACAGTCTCAAGGTAGCCCTCCAAGCGGGTGAGAATGAGCCGGCTGTGGTGTGTCTTCAGGCAGGTGACCTGAATGCCGGTGTATTCGATCCCTTTACGGAAGCAGGTCGCATCGCGCACGATGCTGGGGCCTGGGTTCATGTAGACGGAGCTTTCGGCCTCTGGGCAGGAGCGAGTGAACACAATCGGTATCTCGTTGAAGGTGTTGGTGCCGCTGATTCATGGGCTACTGATTGTCACAAATGGCTCAATGTGCCTTTCGATTCAGGCTTTGTATTCGTGGCAGATCCGGAGGCCCACAAATCTGCACTAACGCAGGATGCCAGCTACACGATCAAGGTGGAAGAGACTCGGGATCAGATGGAGTGGAACCTGGAGTGGTCACGACGAAGCCGTGGATTTACCGTGTATGCGGCGCTCCGTAACTTGGGCAGATCCGGAGTCGCAGAATTGGTCGAACGCTGCTGCGGCCATGCCCACAGACTTGTCACAGAAATCGGTGATTTAGACGGTGCTCATGTTCTGGCTGAACCACAGATCAATCAGGGACTGGTCCAGTTTACCTCCAACGAGGGAAACCATGACCGGCGAACGGACGAGGTAATAGCGAAGATAGTCGCTTCCGGAGAAGCATGGTTTGGAGGAACAACATGGAATGGGATACGTGCCATGCGAGTCTCAGTGTGTAATTGGAGAACTACGGACGAAGACGTCGATCGCGCTATCGCATGCGTTCGAGGAATTCTGGCCGGTGTCTGACTTACCCCGCGGTTGGCAATATGTGCTATAGGAGAGAGGTGTCATGAATATTGTGCTCATAATGGTGGACCAGCAGAAGGCCAGTTCCCTGCCCATGTACGGTAACCCAACTGTAGGTGCCCCCAATCTTCAGCGAATGGCATCTGAGGGTTGTTTATTCAAAAATGCGTTCACCTCGTGTCCACTTTGTGTACCTGCGAGGGTGAGCACGTTTACCGGCCAGTATCCATCTGCACACGGCTCGCTCAACAATCAGGTTCTGATGGGGCCCAACAAACCACACCTGCTTCGAATTCTGAAGAATGGTGGATATACGACGGGTCTTGCCGGAAAGAATCATTGTTTCACGGCCCCCGACCTTGCGCTCTTCGACGACGTCAAACTTGCGGGCCACTATGGTCCCGACTCATCGGTCGCCGGTGACACATGCCTCCAGTCAAAGGACTTTCTTCTACAGTCCTCTGAGCTGAAGGGGGCGTGGGGCTCGGTTAAGAACCCATATCAACCTGAAGCGCTGGGGGCTCACTGGGTGACAGACCGGGCACTCGATTTCGTCCATGAACGGGCTGGACAGCCTTTCTTTTTATGGTATTCCATACCAGATCCACATATCCCATTTCAGACCTGTGAACCGTATTCCTCGATGTATCCTCCAGACGATCTGGAGTTGCCGCCACGCGTGGAGAACGAGCTGCACCGTAAACCGCAGGCGCAACAGATCGACCACGCTGTCATGCGAGGCGATGCCGTTTCCGATGCGACACTACGCGATATTATCTCGCTCTACTACGGCATGAACACGTTCATCGACGACGAGGTGGGCCGATTTCTATCGGGACTTACACGTCTGGGATTGGACGATGATACAGTCGTTATATATGTTTCCGACCATGGAGAGTACCTGGGCGAACATCAGATGATTCGCAAGTCGAAGGCAGCCTACGATTGTCTAATTCATGTGCCGTTGATTATTCGAGCACCTAATGCTGTCCAGCAGGAAATCGAAACGATGGTGAGTCTCGAGGACATCATGCCGACCATCCTGAGCTATGCGGGCCTTGAAACGCCGGCTACAGTCCACGGTCGCAGTCTTATGCCCATTCTGGCTGATGAGTCTTTCCCCGAAAGAGATTATGTATATGGGGAATATGGGGGACATCCCCATCCCCTGGCGGATGACCAGACCTACCCTGTTTGCAAAAGTCCACTAAGCTCTGACTTCAGTCCGACCATGAAACTCGGTGGCATGGGAAAAATGCGGTATGTTCGAACGGAAAATTGGAAACTGGTCACCTATGTGAACGATCAATACGAGTTGTATGATTTGCAAGAGGACCCCGACGAGATGACTAATGTCTATGGCGAACCGGGAACAGAATCAGTGACGGGGGAACTTAAGGATCGGCTGTTGGAACATATGATGGTGATCAATCACGCTGGCATGGATATGGGAAGGATGTCCTGATAGGAGCTCTTTCTTAACCTGGCGGCACTCGATTCAACTATTCGTGATTGATAGCGGGAATTGCCACGTGCCGGCTCAAGGCAGCACATTTTAACCAAACTACAGGTGAGAGATGATCTCACGGTCCGGCTGCAAGGTGGTGAGTTGTGGGCTGGACCCCAGATTATAGATTGGCGGCAATGAAGGCATCGATCTCACTATCAGAGACCGTCGCCTGGGCAGCACGGATGTTAGCATCCAATTGAGCTTTGTTCAGGCTGCCAATCGGGTTGCCGTGGATTCGAGTCTCGCGCAGGCAGAACTGTAGCGTCATGGATAGCATGTTTATATCGGTGGCTTCGCACCATTCTCGCATACTCTCAGCCCTGATGTGATCCTCGTCCCACCGATCTCTTGGGACGAACGACTCGACAGGCTTACCTGTCAGCCAACCCCGCATGATTGACCAACCATTGATAACGCCCAGATCTTTAGCAGCAGCAGGGAGTATTGTATCGGCGGCGCTGTTGCGTAGGAGATTGAAGTCGCTGAATGTCAGCAACGCATCGGTTCGGCCTGATTCGATCACCTCGAGATGAAAATCATGAGGATTCATGCCGTATCCGATGAAATTGGTCCAGTGCCTCTCTCGCGCTTGCTCCAGCCCCTCAAGTGTTCCTCCGGGAGCCAGCGTAGGTGAGATCTCACCGGGATCGTGGATGAACAACACGTCAAAGCTATCAATTCCGAGAATGGCTAACTGATCCTCGGTGTCCTCTAATACGCGGCTGGCGGAGTAATCAGGTTCACCCTCGCCATACCCGCCCCACTTGGCGCCGCTGTGACAGCAGATTCTCCCGCTGATGATTAGCTCATCTCGCTTCACCACGCCTTCTTTAATCGCCAGACCTAGCTTTCTGAGCGAGTTGCCGTAACAACGCGCACAGTCGAAGTGATTTATGCCTCTGTCTACAGCGTAACGGATGAGGTCCATGGCTTCATCGTCACTGACAGGACCGAAGTTGTCACCAAATCCTTGGGTTCCGAATGGAATAACCGGAATTGATAGTTCCGTCTTTCCCCATCTTCTACGTGGACATTCTTCTTGATGCGCGGTCACTGGTGTCTCCTCGCTATGTTGCCGTTTTTCTTTCAGGGCGCGGAACTGCGGACGAACTTCATCATATTGCCACTGGGGAAATTTATAGTTAATGTGTTTCCCGTGATGTCTATAGTACACGGCTCCGATGGAACGTCAGGTGCATCAGAATTTCGAGAGGTCATTGTCAGATTGCTGGGCGGTCCCGGTACACCCGAAATCGTATTGCCGGCCGAGAAGTTGTACAGGTGCCTGAAGGTCAGTGTATCGCCTACCAGAGAATAGGTGCCTCCCTCGCCCGAACCACGGGTGGGTTCACCCTTGTCCATAATGAAGAAAAGTACGGACCAATCCGTCTCGGCAAACATAATCAGGCCGGTCACATCGTGCTGGGTGCCGTCCTTCATCTCATATAGCTCTGGCCGCCATGCGCCACGAACTTCCGATCCTTCAGCGGCCCACGCCGGAATGGAAGTCGATGTCAGGCAAAATAGCAGGATGAGGTGGCAGATCTTCAGACGCATTTGAACCCTCCGGTATGGTCTTTTGTCAGTATTACAACAGGTCCTCTTTGGGGTTAAACATCCTACCAGCCATGGTTGGGCATGTCAATCCATATTTGACAACTTTACCATCTGAATATAGTATGGTGGTTATACTATAAAGCTCGACACCAAATAAATGTAAGTACTCTTTGTCTGGAGCCAATCATGGACAAGCAATACAGCGGTACGTTCATCTGCATTGAATGCGGTGAAGAATGGGAACTTGAGGGAGTAACGGGGCTGCAATGTGAGGAATGTGAAGGAAATTTGCGGGCAGTAGGAGAAGTTACCGAGACAGAGGCTTAGGCACGTATAAACTTGCCTCCCTCATGTAATCCATAAATTCGTTTGGAGAGATATCCCGATGCAGATTCTGATAGCCGAGGATGATCCCATTGCACGCCATCTGCTTGATGTGACGCTGCGTAACTGGGGTTACGATGTGGTTGTTACCGAAGACGGCAGCCAGGCATGGGACGTTATCCAAGCGCCGGACAGGCCCGCATTGGCCATTCTCGACTGGATGATGCCCGGAATAGATGGAATCAATATCTGCAGAAAAATCAGAGAACGGTCAGAGTTGCTCGGGTTGTACGTTCTGTTGCTCACAACCCGTGGTAGCAAGATTGATATTATTCAGGGACTTGATGCCGGGGCGAACGATTATCTTACAAAGCCCTTTGATCCTGATGAGCTTATGGCAAGGATAAAGGTGGGGGAGAGGGTCTTGGGGCTGCAGTCCGAGCTAGCAGACCGTGTGTCGGAACTGGAGGCGGCCCTAGCGCATGTCCGCCAATTGCAGGGCATTATACCCATCTGCAGTTACTGTAAGAACATCAGGGACGATTTGGATTCGTGGCACCAACTGGAGAAGTACATTGTAGATAATTCAGAGGCGCAATTCAGTCACGGTATATGTCCAGATTGCTATGAAAACGTAGTCAAGCCAGAGCTGGAGCGAACATTGCCCTCGGCGAGACGGGGGTTGTCGGACAAAGACAATGAGCTCGAGTTATAGCTCGTAGTCTTGCTACTTCGCCACCCCTTGTTCTGCCACTATTTTGCCCTCGACCCATGTCCGTACAATTGTTAGATCCTTCAGCGTATGGGGCGCTACGGCGTGCGGATCTCCATCCAGTTCAACGAAATCAGCATACTTGCCTTTTGTCAGGGAGCCGATACGTGACTCCTGAAAGGCCGCGTGTGCTCCAGCCAGTGTCATGGCATGGAGAGCCTCGGTCACCGTTAGTGCCTGGTCGGCATACCATCCCGTTCCATCAGTGTCGTCCATGGACTTCCTGTTGACGGCAAAATACAGCGTCTGTACTGGTTGCCAAGGTTCTCCTGGAAGATCCGAGTTCATGAGTAGACTCGCACCGGCATTCAATACACTTTTCCAGGCATAGGCGTTCCGGATACGCTCCGATCCAACGCGATCCTCTGCCCACTTGCTGTCCCCCACCGCATGACTCGATTGCATGCTCGATATGACGCCCAACGTTGCTACGCGGCCATAGTAGTCCGGCAGAACAACCTGTGCGTGCTCAATCCGCCAGCGGTGATCGATACCGGCATGGGATGACAGCGCAGACTCATATATTCCCAGGGTACGATCATTTCCCTCATCGCCGATGGCATGAACAGACATCTGAAATCCACGCGACGCAGCGCGCTGGCCAAGCGACAAGACGCGCTTAGGTGAAATCCGCTCGGTCATGTTGGCCTTTTCCGGCTCATCAGAATAAGGTGCGGCGAGAAGAGCTGTTCTTGAACCAAGTGAGCCGTCGTAGAAGACCTTGATTGATCGTACGGTGAAGCGCAGATTTTCATCTACCAGGGGACCACTTTCGAACCAGGCTTGCATCAGATCTTCGTCGTTACCGTCGAGCATTCCGTAGACTCGTATTGGCAGGCGACCCTCCACGGCAAGTTCCTTGTAGGCAGCTACGCGGTCAGGCG
>JABIQT010000689.1 GCA_018667995.1 Candidatus Latescibacterota bacterium | reverse complement strand
GGCATATTTGCAGCACAGCATTCAAGAGCTGGCTGACTCATATGCGGCTCTCTTTCTTGATGGTGTCCGGCTGAAATCCCACAAAGTCGTCGCCGGCGTATAGTTGCAGGCGCAAACGGAGGAATGCATGGCACGGTATTTAACTTCAGTAATGATCCTATGGCTTTTTCTCGGAACAAGCCTATCGGCTGCACAACAGACAGCCCCGCTGCAATTGTCGCTGCAACAGGCTGTGTCGATGGCGTTGGAGAACAACGAGACCTTTCTGAGTGCCCAAATGGAAACGGGTAAATCACGATCACGATATCGTGAAGCCCTCTCAGAGGCCCTTCCTAGTTTAAGCCTCAATACGGTGTATACTAGAAATTGGTCTCTTCAAGAGCTGAATTTTGGCGGTCAACGATTTCGACTGGGTACCGACAACGCTATGAATATGAGATTAGATTTCTCCCAGCCCATTTACAGTGGTGGAAAACTACGTGCCGGACTGAAGCTTGCCAGTTACTTTCGCGAACAGACCGATGCCAATGAGGAAGCCGTACGCCAAAATGTCGCACTCTCTGTCCACCAATCCTACTATGCGGTGGTATTGGCTGACGCGATTCTCAAGGTCAATGAAGCCTCATATGAACGCGCTGTGGTTCAGTTTGGCCAGGTCTCCAAGTTCAACGCAGCAGGAACCGTTTCTCCATACGATGTGCTGAGGGCAGAGGTACAAGTGGCCAATTCTAAGCCTCCGGTGATACAGGCCAAGAATCGGCTAGCGGTTGCGAAGGCCCGCTTGAAGAGCCTCATCGGTGTGCGCCAAACCACGGGCGTTACCATACGCTCGGACCTCAATGCAGAATACAACATCCCTTCGTCGCTTGAAGAGGCTCTCCAAACAGCTACACAGAAACGGCCTGATGTGATGGCCGCTCGACTACAGACAGACATGATGGACCGCTCCATCATTGTGGCGAGAAGTGAAGGACGTCCCGATGTCTCGGTCTCCGCAGGATATCAGATGCAGGCGCAGGTCAACGACGGCCAGGTAAACGGTCTCGGCTTCGGAGACTTTACTCGAAGCTTGAATACACAGCTGAATATCAGTATTCCGATTTTCGACGGTCGCCAGACCTCTTCGAGAGTTAGTCAGGCGGAGGCGGATTATGAGCTTGCACAATTCAGCGAAAGCCGGCTGAACCGCCAGGTAGAGGTGGATGTCACGGAGGCCTTTCTTAACGTGCAGGAGGCCACCGATCGCATAAGCGCGGCACAGGAAGCTGTGGCTCTCGCTCAGCGCGGCCTTGAGATTGCGAGGGTTCAATACGGCGCCGGAATGAGCACTCAGTTGGAGGTGCTTGATGCCGAACTCGCATTGACTCAGGCCCAGACCAACCACGTAACCGCCAAACACGACTACGCGGTGACAGCCGCCATCTTGGAGAGTGTACAGGGCATCCTTGAGGTCGGTCCCCGATAACGATAGAATATCGACCCCATCTGTATACATCATGTAGGGCCAACTGAGTTGAGATTTATCTGGGGTATAGGGCTACACTTACAAATCCCGACACCTCGGTGGCCGTTTCCGAGACTTCCCTCGGGCATATGGAGTATCCCTGGCTCCTCGCAAGAGGTTCAAAGACAGCGTTGGCTTGTACGTCCAGTAGATATACACTACCCAGGTAGAGCCCTCTCAGGATCTCGCCAAATGTGATGGGTGCCAGCGAGTAATCCTCCCGGGCACCACCTCGTTTGGTCAATAAGTATTCCCACATCCCATAATCTGTGCCCGTAACGAGATCCGACGAAGACTCGCGTACGGCATAAAAAGGCAGTTCCAGTTCCGCGGCTGTCTCTGGAGTCGCCTCACACGCAGCCATGTAGCGTTCCGCCACTATCGCCAACGAGTCGCGAGACGGTTGTCCGCACCATACAGGACTCTGTGGTACACAGCGACTATTGATCTTATAGGCTACGAATCCGACCGTCCTCTCGTCCGACTCAAAGCGTCTTTTCCCGGGTACTCCTACCCGCTCAAACGACTTCAGAACACACATATGCGTTCCTCCCGTTGATTCCCGGTGGATCGGTTTCTCCGAACCAATCAGGTGTTGTCAATTAGTCCTTTCTGAGCAAAGTCCATAAATTACAGTCGGAAAGGAGACAGGAATCTCGCATGCCCCGGCGGCGAAGTTGCACTCCCGACTCACAGTTTGGTTCTGGTGAACGTGGAGTCTTCCCGATATGAACATATGGCGGCGGCATATGGACCCGAATTCAAACCAGCGTAAAATCTCCGGCGAAGGGGAAGTGCTCTATGTGTTGGGGATAATGTTTTGAACAGGTGGCAACAGGACAGGGGATAGGGCAGAGAGGTTACTATTCGACAGTTTTGCGGGAACCACTAAAGTACAGGTCTACCGGGACCAGAGGAAGTACATCGCTTTTGACGAGACGATCAGCTCGCACGCTGGCTCACCTGGTTCAGAATCCTTCCGCCGTACCACCAGGTAAAAAGAGCTGTAGTCCAAGTAATAATCAGGATTCCCCACCAGATTCCGGGTAGTTTCCAACCAAGTACTACAGCGAGAAGCCAGAATACCAGAATAGGGGCTGCTACCTGTCGTGTCAGACCGATCCAGATAGCATACATAGGTCTCTTCAATCCCTGAAGGACCGCAGTAGTCACAAATAGAACCACATATCCGAAGAACGCCAGAGCAGCAATCTGAAGATACTGGACACCCACAGCCACGACATTGCTATCTACTGTAAACAGCCTCATCATTTGGTGCGGAAGGAGAAGGACCAGAGCTGATCCCCCAAGCATCAACAGAAATCCGTACCACAACGATCGAATCCAAACTTCACGAATGCGTGCGAATTGTCCTGCTCCGTTGTTCTGACCAGTGACAGATAGTACTGCAATATTCAGTCCTACTGTAGGTATTAGAACCATTTGCTCTATTCGTGTGGCGATGCCGAAGGCAGCCACCGATGTGGGACCATATTTGCTGATGTAGAACGTAATCACGAAGACTCCGGCAGCCACCGTTAACATGTTCGCGGACGCTGGTAGCCCTTGTTGCATGATCTCTTTGAAGATCTTCCAGTCAGGAATCAAGTGACGACAGAAGATTGATTCACACAAATTGGCTTTCTTGAATGC
>JABIQT010000609.1 GCA_018667995.1 Candidatus Latescibacterota bacterium | reverse complement strand
TGGATTAGCTGCGGTACAGGTAGGAAAAAAGTGGGGATTTGTAGACCGGACCGGTGAAATGGTGATTGCACCTGGTTTTGAGCAAGTTAGATCGTTCGCTGAAGGCCGCGCCTGGGTACTGCTGAACAAGAAGGTTGGCTACATTGACACTACCGGAGAGATTGTAGTCGAGGCTCGCTATAGCCTCCCCTTCAATCGCGAACAGGATGACTTCGATGACGGATTGGCCCGCGTACGCCTTGGGGCCAAGACCGGATACATCGACCGTGAAGGCGCGTTCGTAATTCCCGCTACTTTTGACGGTCTCGGGAATTTCTCCGAAGGTCTGGCGTGGTTTCGCCACGGAAATACCTGGGGATATATTGATCGCACCGGTGAGGTAATAGTCGAACCGAAATCCTATGAAGTCGGAGATTTTCACGAAGGCATGGCCCGAATTTCTGCCAATGGCCTTTCCGGTTACATCAATACAGTTGGTGAGATACTGATTACCCCTCAATTCAAGCATGCAGGCGACTTTTCCGAAGGACTGGCATGGGTAGTTCCAAAAGACAAAGTCGGTTACATCGATCACACCGGCGTAATCGTCATAAAACCCAAGTACGAGTTTGAGTCGGCAAATTTCATGGGTGATTTCATCGAAGGCCGGGCACGAGTTATTAAGAAAGAAAGATACGGATTCATAGACAATACGGGAAAATGGATCATAAAGAACAAGTTTGACCACGCGACCGACTACGACAATGGCATGGCTCGGATCGAAGTCGGTTTTCGATACGAAGCGCGGATCGGGTATCTGGATAGAGACGGCAACTACATCTGGAAGCCCGCCAAGTAAACCGCGCGTCAAATGCCTGAAAATGCTACATCTTCAAGGGCACGATTCACGCAACTTCTGTACGGATATTCTTCTTGATAAAACAGGATGAATTCCTTAACATGGTCTGCGTAATTCGTGCCTTTTTCGTTAATCCAAATTCGATAAAATATAGCTGGAAAGGTCCCTATGCCCGTGCCTGCCACGTGCCGCATGAACATTGGCGGCAAATGGATCGAGTCCGTAGCCAGTACCACTGAACCCGTATTCAACCCATCCGATGGTAGCATCATCGCCCGCACACCTTTGTGCGAGGCCTCAGAGATTGATCAAGCGGTTCAAGCCGCAAAGAGAGCCTATCCGGCCTGGGCGGAGACACCGGCAGTCGACCGGGCACGTATACTCTTCCGATACACGCACCTGTTAGAGCAACACTTTGAAGAACTCGCCCAACTTGTCACACGCGAGCATGGCAAAACACCGGTTGAGGCGAGAGGATCCGTCCGCAGAGGCATTGAAGTGGTTGAATTTGCTTGCGGTATTCCATCGCTAATGATGGGCGAATCCGCCGAACAGATCGCCTCTGGCATCGATTGTGATTCCATCCGCCAGCCATTAGGCGTGTGCGCCGGTATTACACCGTTCAATTTTCCCGCCATGGTGCCCATGTGGATGTATCCGGTAGCCATTGCTTGCGGCAATACCTTCGTCATGAAACCATCGGAAAAAGTCCCGCTCACGGCCATTCGCCTGACCGAACTACTCTACGAAGCCGGCCTGCCGGATGGTGTGATGAATCTCATCCACGGTGGCGTCGATGCCGTGAATGCCTTGTGCACACATCCCGACATCGCGGCGGTGTCGTTTGTGGGCTCATCACCTGTGGCAAAACACGTCTACACAACCGCCACAAGCCACGGAAAACGTGTTCAGGCTGCGGGCGGTGCGAAGAATTTCATGGTTATCTTGCCTGATGCGGATCCCGCGTATACAGTTGAAGCATTGATTGGATCCGCGTACGGATGTGCCGGTGAACGATGCATGGCCGGTTCAGTGGCGGTAGCCGTTGACGGTGCAGGCGATCGCGTGCTACCTATCCTGCTTGAAGCGCTTGATGACATGAAGGTGGGACCGACAGATCGTAGCCCGGTCTCCGCGATGGGACCAGTCGTCACCCGAGGCCACTTGGACAAGGTGCACGGGTATATCGAGCAGGGCCTGGCTGCAGGCGCTACGCTCTACCGTGATGGTCGCACCGTCAGAGTTCCGGAAGCCCCCGAAGGATTCTATCTCGGACCTACCATATTTGATGACGCGTCGACGGAGATGTCGATCGTGCGGGAAGAGATCTTCGGGCCGGTGCTATCCGTGATCAGGACCGGCGACCTGGGTGCAGCAATAGATGCGTGCAACGGGAGCGGATTCGGTAATGCGGCCGTACTGTTCACCAACGATGGTGGAGCTGCGAGAGAGTTCCGACACAGGATTAGTGCCGGAATGGTGGGAATCAATGTAGGTGTGCCCGCTCCCATGGCGTTCTTCCCGTTCTCCGGATGGAACAACTCATTCTTTGGAGACTTGCACGTGCAGGGGAAAGAGGGAATCCAATTCTATACCCGACAAAAGGTTACCATGAGCCGGTGGTCCTGGAAGGATCATTCAAGAGGTTAGGGAACTAATATGGCGAGACCCGAGGTTTTCATTTTAAAGAGGGAAATTGAGAATAGCGTGCGCGAAGAGGACTTTGAGACTTCGGCGAGAGAGATAATGCGCGCCATGCAGGTAGATTCAGGCGGACGTACGGTGTTTATGAAGCCAAACGTCACTGCGGGATGTCACAGAAACAGCGGAATCGTAACTCACCCGACGTTTACAGGTGGTCTGGTGGACTATTTTGCCGACGATACCGGACTCCCGCGCGATCAGATATTCGTTGGCGAAACGACCAGCATAACGACCACGCCGGAACAACGCGAGCTTCACTGGGCAAGAAGTGGTTATACAGAAATGGCCCGGGAAAAACGGATACGCCTAATCGATCCCGCGGACTACGGTAACGTCCGCATCACGCCTGGCAGGACTCATCAGATTCACAACATAGGTATTTCAAGATGGGCGGTTGCTGACGAGGTGTTCTATGTGAATCTCCCTAAGCTGAAGACCCATAATCTGGGAGTCGTCACGCTCTGCGGGAAAAATCAGCAGGGCATCATGATCCCAGTGCATGAGAGACATCTGTGTTCTGATGCCTGGAATGCAACGTTTGGCAGCGAGAGCAAACGTGGGCGAGACTGGATGCGAGTGGAAGATCACGAGGCCTGGCAGCGCACAATAGCGCATATGCACTGGGATGTATACCTGGCCTGTCAACCGGACTTCAACGTCGTAGAAGGCGTAATGGGCCGAGACGGCAACGCCTTCTATTTAGGACGGAATTTCCCTTGTGGGCTCGTAGTCGCCGGGTATGACATGCCAAGCGTAGATCTTGTGGCATCGCAGTTGATGGGCTTCACGCCGGACAATCTGGTCTATCTACAAGTGGGAATTGATCGCGGGTTGTGCCCGCCAAACTTGGCTGATGTTGACGTCTACAATGTGTCTGACGGGGAGACGCACCGAGTAGAGGACCTCGCACCCTTCACAGCTGATCCAAAATTCGAAGTCTATCGGGATATTCCCGCGGACTATGACAAGAAGGATATGTTCGAAGAATACGACCCCGAATCGGATACATTGATGGCGAGCGCTTGACCGCTTGCTTTGAGGAAACTATGAAACGAATCGTCTTAGTCGTCCTGATGATCGGCTTGTCTTCTGCGTTCTATGTCTCCCGACCGATCAACGCAGTTAGTGCCGCGCCCCCTCAGTCAGCAACGTTACTTGGCCCCGTCAGTCCAGGATTCGGTGATTATTGGTTCCAGGGGAAAGCAGAATTGACCAGCTACAATCTGGAGCAAGGTCGGTATGGCGAAATGCACAACGGACACGCCGTACTGATCTTCGTTACTGAGGACTTCTCGAAATCGAAGCATGTGAAGCTCGATCGGCCGCAGATGGCAGGCGCCGACAAGGTTAATGTACTCAAACTGAACTCCACGAGGAAATTCAACACAGGTATCTATCCTTACTCGATGATGTCATCGGTTTTCACGCCGATACAGAGACACATTGAACCGAGGACTCTCAAGGTAACGACTTCTTCTCAGGAGTGGTGCGGCCATACCTTCACCCAGATGGATCTGGGTACCGACAGCTATGATGTTCGTCTGCATTCATATTTTGAGAATGAGGGTGAACAGGC
>JABIQT010000355.1 GCA_018667995.1 Candidatus Latescibacterota bacterium | reverse complement strand
TAGGTTGGCGGTCATGTGGAGAGTGTCCTCTTGCTCCGATAACGTTACAAAAAAAACATAGTGCCTTGAAAACCTGTGGCTTCAAATTGCCGGTACCCGCTTCTTTGTAACAAGGTAATTTGCTCTGCATCGACACGCCGATAAACGAATTGCCTGCCAGCACGTCTTTGGGAATATGCCCGATGGCACTGGCGGCTGAAACAGCGCAAAACAGCAAAGGTACACTATGAATGATGACACATCTGATCTTCTGCATCCTGAACAGGTTCTCGATTGGGTCTGTCATTCGATTGATGCGCTGATCAAGATTGCCGACCGCCACGATGGCCTGTTTCCGTCTGCCATCGACCGCGACTCCTTACAGATGATTGACCTTCTTCCGGACGCAATCCCAGGACAACGCGATGGTGATCGATGTCATCTTGGAAGTAATCTGATTCATGACCAGACTACCCTACTGACTATGTATGGGCTGAGTGAGGCGTTGGGCAGGCCCGACTATCGACGGGCCGCTGATCGATATCTCTCCTATTTCGCGAAGGAGTGTACTGCAACCGAGACTGGGCTATTTCCCTGGGGCGAGCATGCATTCTGGCATCTTTCGGATCAGAGGGTTGGCAGCAGCAGGGAACGGCTGGACTCGAGCGCTCAGGGCAATGCGATTCACGACCACCTTCGTCAAGTACCGGTGTGGTTATGGGAAAAGCTGCAAGAATTCAACCCTGAGTGCGTTCAACGATTTGCGGACGGATTGGACTATCATTGGACGCGGGCCAATAGATCAGAATACATAAGACACGCCCACATTGAAAGAAGGCAACATTTGCCCTCCGGTGCGCGATCGTGTGATTTCCCTCGTCACGGTGGATTCTACCTATTGGACTGGGCGTACGCCGCTTCGCAGAAGGGCACGTGCGATCGTCATGAAGAGATTACCGCGATCCTTGACTATTGGTGGGACCGCCGCGATGAGAGAGGACTGCTATTGATTGAGAGCCGAAGTCCCTTGGAGGATACCAATTTCTATAACGTCAACGCTCCCGGCCAGACTCTCTCTCTATCCGCAAGTATATTGGAGTCGATTCCGTTGCTGACACGGAACGATCCACTTCTGGCGCGTGAGATGAAGAAACGTGCCGAGACCTATGTGGATGGGTTCTTCCTGGCTCCCCATGTACCTGAAGAGGGCGTCTTTGCCATCCTATCCAGACGCGATGATAATCTATTGACGCAGTCAATGCCTGTATGGGGCAGTGTTTATGGCGTCTGGCCCGCGAGCTATCCTGCCCTTACGGCCCTCTGCGCCTACCGGATATTGAAGGACGAACGATTGTTAAATTGGGTCAAGGCCGTTGGGAAGTGTTACATAGACACCGAAATGCCACAGGACGTGGCCATTCCCGCGATGGATGCGGGACTCGGGCTGGGTTTACTGGCTGATCTCTACGATATCACGGATGATCCGGTGTGGCGTGACGGTGGCATGCGACTCGCGAGTGGGATCATGGCTCGTTATTGCGACGGAGTTCTACCCAGAGGGGCTGCAGGAGTCGGGTGGTATGAGTCCCAGATGGGACCATGCTTCCTGATCCACGGCCTGTCCCGGATGGCCCTTCTCGCTCAAAACCGAGAATCATGTACACTTGTTGCCGACTACACCGCTAGATGAACACCAATCATAGACGGACTCATCCCAGTATAGTCGGTGGCCTACGGTCTTGCCAGGGGCGGCCCCTCTCAAAGGCCGCAGATGCTGCGAGTACAGTATAGTCGTCATATCTCCGTCCGACGATCTGCAGCCCCACGGGTCTGCCGTCGGCAGTAAAGCCGCACGGCACAGTAGCTGCGGGCTGCCCCGTAAGATTAAAGGGATATGTGAACGGTGTCCAAGACGCCCAGGGAACGCCCGTTGAGGGATAGTCTCGGGGGGTAACCTTCCCAACTTCAAACGCGGGGACCGCCAACGTAGGGGTCAGTAGAATATCATAGGTCTCGAATAGGGGAACCATGGTCTGCCAGTAATGAGTCCGGCGGAATGTGGCGTCGACGTAATCAGTCATTTTTATACCCTCGCCCTGCTTCAGGAATTCCGCCAGGCCTGGATCGGTCCGTTCCTGCCACTGTTCCATATCACTACCAAGTGCGGTCCACAGTCCTCCGAGCCACATGGTACTGAATATCTCCAAGGGATCTTCGAACTTCGTTTTTATCTCCTCCACATGACAGCCCGCCTCAGAAAACGCCTCCACAGCGGCCAGCGTCAATCGAGCCACCTCAGGATCGACATTGGCATAGCCCAGATCCGGGCTCCACGCCACACTCATCCCCTTCACCTCGTGCTTGACGGCTGCCAAATAATCAGTATTTGTGGCTGGAAGGGTGTTACGGTCCTTCTCGAAAGGACCGGCCATGACTGAAAGCATCAGAGCTGCATCGGCGACCGAACGCGTCATGGGGCCGGCGTGTGAGAGTGGTTCGACAGCACTTGCCGGATAATAGGGCACCCTGCCAAATGAAGGTTTCAAACCGTAGATGCCACAGAAACTAGCAGGAATACGCACAGACCCACCTCCATCCGTTCCGACGGCCAGCGGAGCCATCCCCGACGCCACAGCCGCGGCAGCTCCACCACTCGAACCGCCCGGAGTGAGGTCCGTATTCCAAGGATTCCTTGTAACTCCGAAGAGCAGACTATCGGTGGTGGCCTTCCATCCCAGTTCCGGCGTGGTAGTCTTTCCTATCATAATGGCGCCGGAATCCTTGAGTCTCTGTACAATGGGGGCGTCTTCTTCCGGTACGTACCATTCATAGCGCTTGGAGCCACGGGTCGTTC
>JABIQT010000401.1 GCA_018667995.1 Candidatus Latescibacterota bacterium | reverse complement strand
TCGAAGCGGGAATCAATGTGATCACTGAAAAACCATTTACCGTCAAAGTCTCAGATGCAGACGATTTGATCAGTCTGGCCAAATCCAAAGGGGTGATGCTGTCGGTCTATCACAATCGACACTGGGATCCGGACATATTATCGCTTAAGGAGATTGTGTCTTCTGGCGCTATTGGCGAATTGTATGCTATCGAGTGTAATATGGTAGGTTACGGAATGCCCGGACATGCGTGGCGGTCCCACAAGGAAATATCTGGCGGTGCCTTGTATGACATGGGGGCCCACCAGTTCGAGAAGATCCTCCAACTGATTCCACAGCACGACAAGCAGGGCAACCGAATCAACAAGAAGGCGACTCTCTACGGGAACTTCCTCAAGAAAGTCTGGCAGAATAGCTCAAATGAGGACTATTGCCGGGCCTATGTGAAGTTCGACACGGGCCTGGAGGCCCAGTTGATTCAGTCGAACATGCATGCCTCACCAAGGCCACTATGGACGATACAGGGCACTGAGGGATCTATCGTGATGGAGAGCTGGGACGGATCTGCCACCGTGACGGTTCCGGGGGACGAGGGAAGGCGCGTAACATCAGAGGTCCCCTCGTACGATCGAGGTGCTGGTTGGGCAGGCTACTATAAGAATATAGCAGACCACTTGCTTGCGGACCTTCCCCTAATCATCACGCCCGAATGGGCCAAGGGTCCCATTCAATGCATTGAGGGCTGTGAGGTCGCCTCTCGTGAGAACAGGCTGGTAGAAATTGAATTGGGATACTGATTCTGGACGAATAGATACGTGAGGAAACCATGACGCGACGCGAAATCGTTGAGACGATTTTCACAATTTTGGCAATTCTGTCACTGTGGCCGGTACTACTGAACTGGGATCACCCCATGTACCAGGTTTTTCTGGGTGTGATTCTTGTCATCATGTGTTACCTGGTTGTCGGCAAGTTTCGTCGTATCCGCAAGGAATTCGATAAATCCAAGATCGACACGACCCGAGGCCCTCGCTAAGTAAAGATAGATAGCGTGCCAGGCGCCGATAGTGGATAAGATCTCATGGGAGAGGGCCTATGTCGCTCCGTGGGTCGCGTAACATCGCCGCATTCCCCATACTATTGGTTTTGACGATGAGAATCCTGAAATGGGATCCCTTCAACAGCACCGATATACGCCTTCAATGCAGTCCATTCATCCAGCAAGCGAAGGTCTAGGCGTACTTCAGCCTGGGTGGTGGCGTCGAGACTTCGTCCAGCAGAACTCTGTCCTCCAGCGCCAATTCCCAACCAATCGCCCCAACTGCCTCGTCCACATGATCCGGAATATCTGCACCTATTATGGGCGCAGTGATCTCATCGTGATCGAGTATCCAAGCCATTGCGACCTGGGCCGCGGTCCGATCGTATTTTCTACCGAGATCAATGAGCGCTGCAACTATGGCATCCACCTGCTCGGTCATGGCCTCTTCGAACGGGTAAAGACTTCGACTCAGCCCAGGCGCCGGGTTCTTACTCCAGGGCGAATCGGCCGCAGGTTCCTGGCCACGACGAAAACGTCCGGTCAATAGTCCGATTGCCAGGGGACTGTAAGCCATCATTCCCAGACCGTACTGACGACATAGGGGCTGAAGCTCGGGCTCAAAATCGGTGCGATTCAGTAGATTATACTGGTACTGAAGACATGTGAATGATTCCAGGTTTCTGCGGTCGCTGATCCAGAGCGATTCCATGATCTTCCATACCGGAAAATTACTACACCCCACGTAACGCACCTTGCCCTGGCGCACCAGATCGTCCAGTGTCCGTACCGTCTCTTCCAGCGGAGTGTGTGCGTCAAAAGAATGGCAAAGATAGAAGTCAAGGTAGTCGGTCTGGAGGCGCCTCAGACTCGCCTCTACGCCCCTCATTATATTTACCCGTGAGAGCCCCGAATGGTTAGGACTTCGGCCTACCGTACCAAAAACCTTGGTTGTCAGCACCACGCCATCACGCTTCCCTTTCAATGCTTTGCCGACTACGACCTCAGACTTGCCATTTCCGTACAGTGCAGAATCGATGAAATTGATGCCCCGGTCCAACGCGCGTTCTATAGTCCTGATGGACACATTCTCATCCGTCTGACCGCGAAAGGCTGTCCCGAGACAAATGGGCGATACTCTAATCCCGGTTTTACCGAGATGACGATACTCCATTCAATCCTCCATAAACGCGGCGAAAGAGATGAACCACGGGGACATAGAAATATGAAGCGGCACCAACTACGGTATGGCCACGCACACTTCCTTGCCCTGATTATTAGGAGACTTCAGGGCCTTCGAACACTCTAAATGTTTAACCTCGCTCTACACCCGCCTCGCGAAATGCATTTTCCAAAGTCCTATAGCACATTTCAGCCGCAGCCATAGGATCGTAATCCGGCCTGTTTTGTACCATCTTGCTGACCTCAGCGGTAATGGATCCGGTATAGCCGATTTCATGCATAACCTTCACATATTCAGTGAAGTCGAACGTGCCCTCCCCCGGAATCAGGAACTCAAAGTCGGGCATCCGTCCTCTTTGATCTTTGACGTGCGTATGCGCTGCATGAGGTGCCATCATAGTTACAGCATCCTGAATTGACATGCCAAGAATATCAAAGTGGCTTATATCGAAATTCAGTTTGAGGAATGGCGAGTTGATCTCCTCCACAAGTTTGACCGATTTCTCAGCCGTGTCCAGAGCGGCACCTACGTGAGCCTCCATGCCAATAACGACGTTCCTCTTCTTCGCGTATTCGACGAGCACCTGAACACGTTCAAGAATGAAATCATGTTTCTGATCCCAGTCATCGGGCTGTCCGCCCAACACCGTATCCATAACCGGATGCCCTTCCCCGTCAGACCAATCCTGACAGAGATCTATTGCTTCCTCAAGTATCTTCATGTTTTCTGCGTGTCCATCTGGATCCTCATCCAGCAGCGACCGATGTGCGGATACAGCAGGCAGACTGAGGCCGTTAATCGTATACAGCTGCCTAATTCGGTTTCTCTCTTCCCTATCGAGTGTGTCCAGAGCGGTCGTATATCCTGGCAACACGGTCAGCTCCACGGCATCGAATCCGACATCTGAAAGAAAGCGAAGTGCTGTGTCCCCTGGTATATCAGGCATGCCCCAGGTCGTATATCCTATTTGCATTTGATTCCTTTCCGTTTTGTTTCTAAGATTATCCGTTACTTACGATCAAACAATCCGAATCTCACTTTGTATATGTAGAATTCACGCTCATGACAAATGTGTCCGGCGGCTCCGCGTTCCAGACTGAAAAGTGGCGGATCAACATTACCCT
This sequence comes from Candidatus Latescibacterota bacterium, assembly GCA_018667995.1. Lineage (GTDB taxonomy): Bacteria > JAAXHH01 > JAAXHH01 > JAAXHH01 > JABIQT01 > JABIQT01. The sequence goes on along the minus strand of JABIQT010000401.1, from coordinate 7,556 downwards.
AAATACCTAGGAAATCATCGATCTCTTGCTGGTAGGCATAAATGCGGGCCTGTTCGATATCGTCCAGGCTGACCGCCGTACGCGCCGTCGCCGACTCCAGAATGGCGTATACAGCGGCCACATCCTTCATGCCCTCCAGCCCGTCCAGTTCCACGGTGCCGTTCGCCAGAATAGCGTCTGCGAGCTCAAAGTACTCCAACGCAATCAATCTCCAATCAGCGTTCTCCTTAGCAATACGGTCTGGAAAGAAGTGTGCTGCGAGTGGCTCAAGCTCAAATCCATCCACGTCGGCAAGGATCTCGCTCTGGCTCTTCTTCCCTTCGCCGGCAATCTCCAGCACAGCATTTCCACCACGCGTGCCAAAACTCTCCAGACGGCCTTTCTCGCCGAGAATCATCTCGCCACCCGTACCACCCGTGCCGCCTCGTCCCATCATCCAGTTCAGTGTGAGGCCACTCTCCATGCGAAATAGCGCCACCGACACGTCCTCTGCGGTAGCCGGCACCGTATCGTCCATTTTCTGGTGTCGCTGTTGATAGAAGGCATAATTGTCACCGATGGCTTCCGGTTTGTGTCTGACTTTCTCGACGAGTCGGGCATCCCCGTAGACTTCAGCGACATCCCCGAGTTGGTACCGGATCAGATCCGTGTAGTGAACACCCATGTCCAATAATGGCCCGCCCTTCTCTTTCAAGTGGCGCCAGGGCGTTATGAAGATAGTATTGCCGCCGCCGAGGGCGTGACACCAGCTGAGGTAAGGTGTGCCGATGGCGCCAGTGGCTAGCAGGTGATTTACAAGGCGGGCTGATGGATCGCGGCGGTAGTTCTCCGCCACAGAGAGAATTCGGCCGTTACGCTCCGCAGCCTCCATCATGATTCTGCACGCTCCAACGGTGATGGCCATAGGTTTTTCGACCATGACATGAAGTCCAAGATCCAGCGCCTGACAGACGACACTATGATGAACCGATGGGTCGGTGACCACGGATACGGCGTCCAGATCTGGTATCGACCTGACCATAGTCTCCAGATCTGTAAAGACTGCCGGTCGGTTGCCAAATAGCGATTCCGCTTCGCTGGCGGCCATTTCCGCGTTCTCGGTTCTAATATCGCAGAGGGCAACCAGCTCCATGTTGTTGAAAGGTGTCTCGTGGAGCTCCCGCATCCCGTAAAGATGACGCGTTCCCATACCGCCGCATCCAACGAGGGCAAGTTTGATTCTATCCATGGTATCTCCCGGATGTATTAATTAGCTTGAAAGGGCAATCGATAATAATGGCAATACCTCTGTGATGCAAGGACAAGATATCGCCTTTCGGTTCCAGTCCTTGGATGTATTGGGCCGTGGGAAGGGACCTTGCCATTGGGTGTCACACCCACTATCATTCCTCAATACTCGAAGATCAAACCGTAGCCGCATCACGAGAATGAACCGTGGCCAGGCTACAGTTCTAAAGGATTCACTATGCCAGATCGGTTTGATGTAGTCGTTATAGGTAGCGGCCCGGGAGGCGAAGGAGCCGCTATGAAGCTCGCCAAAGAGGGCAAAACGGTCGCAATGGTGGATCGAACGCCGCGAGTGGGTGGTGGAGCCACACATCTGGGGACAATTCCCAGCAAGGCATTGCGTCATTCTGTACAGCAGGTGATCGAGTCACGTCAGTTCAAAACCGCTGACTACCAGAGTCTCCTGGCGGATGCCGCAAATGTTATCGACGAGCAGGTCTTCGTGCGTGAGGGCAACTACGAGCGAAACAACGTACACACCATTCACGGTCGTGCTAGCTTCACGGGGCCGAACGAGATAATCGTGTCCACGTCAGGTGGAGGCGTCGAGAAGTATACTGCCGACAGTTTTATACTCGCTCCAGGTTCCCGGCCCTATCATCCACCGGATGTGGACTTCGCGCATCCGAGGATTCTGGACAGCGATTCCGTCCTGAAGGTCCAGGACAATCCGCGAACACTAATTATCTATGGTGCGGGTGTGGTAGGGTGCGAGTATGCTTCTATATTTCGGGGGTTGCGCATAAAGGTTAGTCTCATCAATGCCCGCGACAGGCTCTTGGCATTCCTGGATGATGAAATCGTTGACGCCTTAGCCTATCACCTGCGAGAAGAAGGCACACTGATCCATCACAATGAGGAGTACGATCGGGTCGAAGCCGACGAGCAAGGCGTGCGCATACATCTGAAATCCAATAAGCAGATCTATGCTGATTATTTGCTTTGGGCGCAGGGACGGACGGGCAATTCCAACGACATGGGACTGGAGGAATTGGGCCTCTCCATAGACGAGCGTGGGAATATCAAGGTAAATGAATCCTATCAAACCTCGCAGCCACATATTTACGCCGTTGGCGACGTAGTCGGATATCCCAGCCTCGCCAGTGCCGCCTACGACCAGGGACGATTCGCAGCCACGCATCTGGTATCCGGATCGTGCGAGCAACGACTTGTAGAGGACATACCCACGGGAATCTATACAATTCCCGAGATCAGTTCAGTCGGGTTGAATGAGCGTGATCTTACCCGCCAGATAATCCCTTATGAAGTGGGCCATGCCTTCTTCAAACACATAGCCCGGGCACAGATAACAGGGCGTACCACGGGGATGCTCAAGATCCTTTTTCATCGTGAAACACTCGAAATCCTTGGCATCCACTGCTTTGGCCATGACGCCTCTGAGATCATACACATCGGACAGGCCATCATGGCTCAACCGAGCCCCGGAAATTCCCTGCTCTATTTTATTAATACCACGTTCAACTATCCGACCATGGCAGAAGCATACCGTGTGGCCGCGCTCAATGGACACAATAGGGTCCGATAGGATCTAACGATTTCCTGATGCCATTTTCTCGGCCTCGGGAAGACCTCGCAATGCCCTCATACTCCAAATCCCGAATGCCGGACCGATGGCCAAAACAACGAATGCATATTCCCAGCCGATCCAGTCAACGAAGGGTGGAACTAGCCGAATCGTAAAGAGCGTTAGCAGGAATCCCATGCTGGTTTGAACGGTCAGCGCCGTACCTACGTATCTGGGATCTGTCAACTCGGTGACAGCTGTACTGAACTGTGCGCTATCTGCGACAATTGCTACACCCCAGATCAAACAGACGACGGTCACGAGAACCGGAGACTGGTAGCATAACCCCACAACCAATGCGCACGTACCGGACACACCCAGGCTCCACGACGTGATACGTGTTCTTCCCAACTTATCTGCAAGTACACCAGCCAGAATGGAGCCAATGCCACCGACGGCGATCACTGCAAAACCTGCAAATCTCGCCATACGGGCATCCCATTCCGCGAGTTTGTACGAACTCATCAGGAATAGGGGCACCCACGCCCACATGGCATAGAGCTCCCACATATGTCCTAGATAACCGAAATTTGCTAAACGCGTCGGCCTATCCGCCCATGCCCGTCCAATGAAACGCCAATCAAACGGTGCGCTTTGCCCGAAGTAGGGTCCTGGACGCACGAACAGCAGACATATTACCGATGCAATCAGAGCCATGACCGAGGTAGCAAGCAGGACATCGGGCCAGGGAGGCGTTCCTCCGCCGCCCACTATGGGAATTGCATTCAGTAAATGGGGAAAAGCAGATCCTATAGTGATCGCCCCGACTAGGATGCCTATACCAAGGCCACGATCCTCCTTGCACCAGGTAGCTACCAACTTCATCGCAGGTGGATAGACCCCGGCCAACGTCACCCCCGTCAGGAATCTCAGGAAGAGCGTGACATCCGGTCCCGGCTCCAGCAAAGGGACCGCCGCATTCACCAACGCCCCTGCAGAAGCACTCGCGGCGAACAGGTGTCGGTTCTCAATCCGGTCCGCCAGATTCAGCACGGCACTAATGAGCGCGCCCACTACAAACCCAATCTGGACGCTCATTGTCATCCAGGACTGTTGCCCCGGTGTCAAACGCCATTCAACTGTCAGTTGCGGAATAACGGCGGACGCCGAGAACCATAACCCCATTGCCAGAAGCTCCGCCAGGGAGAGAAGTAGCAGGTTGCACCATTTTTCAGATTGCATGTTCATTTCTTCAGTCATAGGTCCACCTTGATTCCCTCCGGTGCGCTGAATAATGCAGCATCATACGGCTACCTTTGGCCTATTTCTTCCGGCGTAGGAGTACGGGTAAATTGTTTTGACATAGAGCGCCGCCATCTCTATGTTGTCGCGCGTTCAGAGCACAATATTCAAAAACTATCAAAGGAAGACCAATGCTGCAATTGGACCTATCCGACAAAGTAGCTATCGTAACGGGTGCGTCAGGCCAACTGGGACGCGTGATGGTACGGACACTCGCCCAATGTGGTGCCCATGTGGCCATTCACTACCACTCCAATCGAGAAATGGCCGAATCACTACTCCAGGAACTTCAGGAGCAGGGAGGCAACGGTCTCGTAGTTGGAGCTGATATTACCGTTGAATCGGATGTCAATCGGATGAAAGATGAAGTCGTATCAAATCTGGGCTCGCCGATGATTGTCGTAAATAATGCCGTTATTCAATATGACTGGACTTCCGTGCTGGAGCAACCCATCGAAGATTATGAAAGCCAGTTCAAATCCTGTGTCATGCAGAATGTGTTAATGGCGCGGGCATTTGTGCCGGGGATGATAGAGGCCGGATATGGCCGAATTATCGCGATCAACACAGAATGCGCCATGCAGAATTTCCCCGGGCAGTCTGCCTATGTGTCGGGAAAACGAGGAATGGACGGCGTGCTCCGAGTACTGGCGAAGGAGATCGGTGAACATGCCATCACCGTCAATCAAGTAGCACCAGGCTGGACCCTGAGCGACCGGGACCGCAGCAAAGTCGCGAGCACAACCGAGTCAAATCCCTACATTGAAGCGGTCCCTCTCCGTCGCCGGGGTGAGGATCAGGAAATCGCCAACGTCGTGGCATTCCTGGCGTCAGATCTTTCTTCCTTCATAACAGGGGCTTACATTCCTGTCTGTGGCGGCAATGTCATGCCCGCCATCTGACACGCCCTCGGGCTGGTTTCTTTCGACGGCCTCTCGCACACTTACAGGTTCTGCAACTTTGACTATTCAGCAGTCGCTGAAGGAACTATTCAATCGGCGTTTTACGGCGCTATGGGTGGCTTCCTTTCTGATAGGAATTCTGGATGCTCCTATACAGGCACTTCTTGCCATTTATGTCGAGGCGGAGATCGGGGCCTCCCCGCTGTTTTCAGCAGGCCTCAGATCGACATTTCTTCTTTTAGGCGGACTCTTCGCAGTTCCTGCAGGCGCTCTTTGCGATCGGATCGGCACCAAAAAGACGTTTCTTCTTGGCTCCACTGGTACCATAATCGCTGGCATGGTTTTCCTCGTTGATCGTCCCGATCTGATGTTCGTGTTATGTCTCTACATCGGCGTTGCGGCAGGATTCAGCACCACGGCTGGCCAGGCATATTTAATCCATGCCGCGCCGCGCACAAGCCTGGGACTGGGATCCGCAGCTTTTTTCATGGGAATGACACTGGGTTCAGCTACCGGTAGCCGTTTGGCGGGTATGGTCGTGGAATCCGGAGGCTTCGAGGCTATCGGATTGGCCATGGTAGGCGTCACGGTGATTGTCCTTACTTGTGCCGCCGGATTCATGCCGGAAATAGAGACAGATCTCTCGCCGCCGTCCGCGTCAGGTTCGGGAATTTCGGAATATCTCAGATTGCTCCGAAAGCCAAATGTACGTTTGCTGATTGCCGTCAGATTCTTGCCCACAGTGTATTGGGGAACCGCGACGCTTCTGATTCCGCTCCTGATTTTCCGAGCAACAGGTGAGATATCTACGGCTGCCAATTTTACAGCGGTGAGCCTAGTCATCGCCGCTGCCTGCCAGATGCTCGTGGGACGTCTCGCCGATTCCATCGGACCACGATGGCCAACCCTGACTGCCAGCACGTGTGTGGCCTTAAGCGCCATCGGAATCGGACTGTTCGCCGAATCTGTCACCGGGCTCTTCGTCTTCGGCATCACAGGAGCCGCCGCTGCCTGGTCGGTCTCCACTATGATGCCACGCCTCATCGATTATATTACAGAAGCGGGTGAAAAAGGGCGTGTGGTAGGGATGGCGCATCTTGGATGGAGTCTCGCCATGTTGACCGGGTCACTCTGGGGTGGCCAGGCTGTTGAGTGGGATCCAGGTTTGCCCTTTTTCGTGGTCTCAATCGGATGTGTCCTGACAGTCGTATTCCTGGCCGTACTGTTCCGCCGCCTGGATCATCATAGCATGCAGGCTTGATTAGGCCACACGGCCCAATGCCTTTTCGATCTCCTTCTCCCAACTTCCAGAGACCTGTTCTCCGTACTCAGCCTTGCCGCCCGTAGCCTTCGATCCGGTCAGATAGGGACGGTAATCCCGGTCCCCTTCGATAAGATCTTTCTGTGCGTAGTCGGTGTGCAGAAAATGATAGGCGACACCGGCACGCTCCTTATCAGTCCTGTTGGCACCGGTACAATGCGCCGTGCCATAGCAGAAGAACAACACACTACCTGCCGGCAACTCCACAGTGACCGCCTCATCCTCGGGAGGATAGCATCGGATATGGTGATTGCTGTAGGGGTCGCGATTGTGTTCATAGGACTCACGAAAACTACCAGGAATAACCCGCATAGTGCCGTTTTCAGACGTCGCGTCGTGAACGGCAATCCACATTGCGGTTCCCTTCATCGGATCCGCTATTTTGAAATAAGAATTGTCCTGGTGCCAGTTGGTTCCCATTCCATCACCACCGGGCTTAAGGAAGACCTGATCGAGATGGAGAATGTGCGGATCACCTATGAGTTCGGATACCGCGGAAACTACGCGATCGTCAAAGGGCAACGCACGGAAGAAGGTGCTGTGCTTATACATTGGGCAAAGTTGAAGGTTCTTCAGCTGCCCGGCAGGAGTCTTACCGTCTCCCTCTGTTGCGACATTCCTTAGATGTCCCTCTTCACGCAGCCACGCCACCTCCGCCTGGATGGCCATGGTCTCTCGATCGTCGAAAAACCCAATCTTCTTGACAAAGCCACACGATGTGAAATCCTGCTTTTCTTCCTCCGTAAATACCATTTGCGGAAACTCCTTTTCCTGTCTGGTTCCTGATCACAGTAACACAGGTCTTTTCGATGGTCGATTGGGGCGTGCTCCTGGATTGGGCACTGCACCTGGTTTCCTCGGTTCTCACCGAGATTCGGGCCGCAATACCCCAAAATCACTCAACTCCTGGCGGGTCATCCAGTGTATATCATCTGCCGGGGCCGCTTGAATCGAAAACCAGTAAAACACCTCTGGGATGGCCATCTCCCGATAGTAGTTCCTAAAAATCAGGTGACGAGGGTCCGCTGTGGGTAGCTCAGACCCTACAATCACATTACCCTCACCGTCCGTCGTCTGCCATGTGTGCACACCCACCATACCTCCCGGCTCAACTTCCCGGAAGATCCCTGCCAGAAAAACATCCGTACCACCCGATGCTACCGCGCCGTCTGCAGGAATCGTTGTGTTCAAACCAGCTGACCGGATAACGCGCCCCGCG
>JABIQT010000481.1 GCA_018667995.1 Candidatus Latescibacterota bacterium | reverse complement strand
GTCTGACTGCTGAAATGTGAAGGGAAGGACGACCACACTCTTGTCTGCTGCCAGATCTACTGTGAGCCTGTAGGCAAGAGTTGCCGCAGCATCATCAAGACTCCTGAACGTGCTATTTGTCAGTTGGGATAAAGCGACATCGACTTCGTCACGTCTCACCGAGTGCCCCGCGGTAGGCGTGTCAACAACTGCCCCAGCCAGTACCCCTAACACCGCCTCGGTTTCTTCTCTCTGTGTCACCAGCGGATAGATGCGCAGGAGAGCATTCAGAGCTTCTTTCTTGTGTTCGTGTGATAACTGGCCGGCGCGGACGAACTCTTCTCGAATTCTATCCTCGAGCGCAACCAGCTTGTCTGCGTGCCCGCGCAACGCATCCACCCGATGCAGCACGGCAATGGCGTAGGCTCTCTCTCCCGTCTGTGCACGGGCGGCGATCCGGATACCATCGACTTCGAGATCAGTGCTCGAAGCGACGCGACTCTGCACGAAGACATCGGTCTGATTGGAACTCTGAGTCGTTTGATCGAGGAAACTTGCGGTTATGTGGGTGCGAATGGACCTGACCAAGTTTGCCCGAGCTCGATCTTCTGCCGATTGCATACTCTCGGCCACGTCCCGGCTAACTCCTACGGCGACCCCGACGATGAACTGATCCTCCGGATACGCGAGATACGGCGTTTCGTACCATATCGGCGGATTGTGGTTATCGGCACCACGCACTCCACAGGGAAAGAGAAGCAAGACCAAGAAGAGGGCTGATAGTAACCGACACTCCCAATGTTCATCCGACTCGATCATACGGGCCCTGCCTTCCCTTCACGATCCCATTTCCTTGTCACATCGGTCTCGGTTTTGATAACTGCACACAAACTGTATTACCGGATTAAAGGTCACGGGAAGAGGTCCGCGCAAGTTCGCGACGACTCCCCACGCGATGGATTATGCAGCCTGAACATAGTGGGGGTTTGCGCCAGGCTACTCGAGTGCGTAAGACATGCAGTGGAGCTTCACTGACACTCCAATCGCGTGTTGGAAATCGTTCAAAGGGCGTCCACCTAAGCTGTCGCTGGAACAGTGTCATTTTTGAGCAGAAACCGAAGCGTTGGCCAGGAGTTTGTCTAATAGAGCAGGCTGTCCTTCAAGCACCCAGCGAATTGGGGTGCTATGATTGGCAACACACTGATGAAGGATTTGGGTCCGGGAAAGACCCGGAAAAAAACCTGTAAGTAATAGGAGGGTATTGAGATGCGACGAAATTCGTTCATGCCAGTTGTCGGTATTGCACTGATCTTGTTGGTCGCCTGCGGTGGATCGAATCAATTGACACCCACAAAGGGCCGCCCTGCATGGATCGACCAAGGGGGTGGGTTCTTCACGGGTGATCAAGGCAGGGCGTTCTACGGAGTAGGCGCCGCTAGCAATATCTCAAGCCCCAGTCTGCGCCGAACAACCGCCGACGTGCAAGCCAGGGCCGACATTGCTCGAATCTTCAAGACTCACGTGGCAGACCTTGTGAAGGTTACCACCCGATCGGTGTCTGGTGGAGCCGATGCGGCGTCTGCCACTGAAAGCACTCAGCAGTTCGCACAAAGCGCTACCAAGGCTTTTACGTCATTGGATCTCAGTGGGTCACAAGTCGTTGACCGTTACTGGGACGCAACCGAACGAACACAGTATTCGTTGGCAGTCATGGATATGAACGCCTTCTCGGACAAGATCACTCAAATGAACGAACTGAGTGAAACGGCCCGAGAGGCAATTATCAGCAATGCAGACCAGGTCTTCGCAGAGTTGGAGGCACTTGACAGTCAATGAGGGCCATTTGCGCCATGTTCGTTCCAGCAATCGCGGGAGCGTTCGCCACCGCATGCTCACCAGGTGCCTTGTTTTGGCCTGCTCCGAGTGTCCCGCAATGGGTTATGGATACACCAAGAGCGTCAGGTAGTGTCTATGCAGTTGGCATCGTCGGGAAGACATACTTCCCGGAGGACGGAAGACTCAGTGCCGCCGACGAAGCCAGGAAGGAGCTTGCGCGGAGTGTGAGTTCACGAGTGGCTTCGGTGCTTCTGCATGTGGAGGAGACCCGCGGTACCACGTTCCTGGCCGAGGCAGGGGTCGTGTCAGCAACCTCCCTTGCCACAGACGTCGTTCTCAGCAAATCGCAGATCCAAGATTATTGGACTGATGTCGGCGGTTTGTTTGGGCAACCCGGGTCCACCTACGCACTGGCGGTGATCTCGACGACGGACCTGCGGTTAAGCTTGGAGGAACGCACCGGACACCTTTTGATCGATCAGGACCAGGTTCTCAGCGAGGATGATCAAGGTGGTTAGGGCACGCACGGCCAGGTCTCTATTGGCCTTTTGGGTCCTCTTTGCAGTAGCATGCTCCGCGCCCCGATGGACGAATGGGGTGCAATCGAATGAATACTACAGGCGGGCGCTGGGCTCTGGTTCAACTCAGCGTGCAGCAGATTTGCAGGCTCAGGTCGGCGTTGCCTCCCAGGCAGCGGACGTTCAATTGTCGGTGAGGGACTCAGTCTCGACTGCGGAGAAATTCGCGGAGGGCAGAAGTGAACTGGAGCAGTTCGCTCAGAGCGACATAGTCGGTCTGGGGGGCCGCCTGGTTGAAAAGGGAACTCAGATCGTCGCGCAGTACAGAAGATCTGACACGATGTTCGTGTCTTATGCCGTACTGCCTCTGAAGGCGAACGCGGTAATCGAACGGGAGTACAGTCGGAGGATTGGGGCAGCTCGTCGTCTTGCGTTTGCTCCTGGATTGGCTCAATTCAAGAAGAACGAGCCGCGCAAGGCCTGGAAGATCCTTGGAGCAGAAGCTGTGGGTCTCGCTGGTTGGGGGGTAATGAGTCTGTTGTCCAGCGATCTCAAGGATCGTCGCGATCGTGCTCGGCGGGTTTCCTCGTACAACTACTACGACAAGTGGGCTAATCGAACAGGTTGGGGGAGTCTGTCCATGGCTGTTCTCGCCATTGGGACCTACGGGTTCAGCGCCTTGGACGGCTTGTTCGCCACCCCACCCAAACACCAGCTACTCCTTACCGCAGACGGTGATATGACGCTGATCGTCCTGGCATTCTCGAGGTAGTGGTCTTGGGGCGGCTTAGATCCATTGCCACACTCGTGCTGTCATTGACCGTTCTTGTCAGCGAAACGTCGGCGCAGGACGGTGGTGTCTGGACGATAGTCGGCACACTCTCCGGATCCTTGTGGAATATTTCGACCGATAACGAACAGCCCCAGACAATCTACGTTGGAGCCGAGCTAGGAGGGGCGTATCATGCCAGCGTTGAGGGACCATTGGGGCTTGTTGTCGGACTCCAGTCTGGCGCAATCAATTCCGTCGTGGTTAGCCCAATTAATCCGCATGTCATTCTTGCCGGTGGCCTCGGACTCCATAGAAGCACCGATGATGGCAGTAGTTGGTCAACCGTGAGCATTGGCGATCCGATCGTAAGGGATCTCGAGTTTGATCCTTCGGATGGGGACATCCTCTATGCTGGCACAACAAACGGCCCTGGCTCAGCAGGCAGTGTGTACCGAAGTGTTGACGGTGGAGTTACGTGGGTGGGCGCTGCATTCGACGACTGGATCGAAGTCGTGGCCGTTGATCCGAGCGATTCAAGGGTCGTCTTTGCTGGCAGCTTAAGGTCTGGTCTGTACAAGAGTACAGACTCTGGGGACACTTGGCTGGCCGTGGGCGGCCTGACCGATGCTTGGATCCGCGACATTGAGATTGATCCGTCCAACCCTCAAGTCATGTATGTAGGTGTCTTCTCAATCAACTTCCAATCCGCTTCGGGTGGCGTGTTCAAGAGCACTGACGGCGGCGCTACGTTCGATAGGAGTTCAGGTCTGACGACAACTGACATCGGGGCAGTCCTTGTCGATCCCTCCCAGCCACAAACTGTGTATGCGGGAGGGCAAAACGGTGGCGTCAGCCGCAGTCGGGACGGTGGAGAAACATGGGAGGCATTCGACGATGGGTGGGCAGGTCCCTACGTCTCTGCACTCGAGATGATGCAGACGGCCCCACCGACCTTGCTGGCGGTAACGGCATTTCAATCTGGATATGCAGGCTTTCCAAATGGAGGGGGGGTCTTCAGCAGAACGCTCAGTAATCCGGACGGACCGCCGCTCATGCGCTCGCTGTCGGATCGCGAAGCTCCCGTTGGCGACCAACTGCAGATCTATCTATCCG